>JAFAVH010000379.1 GCA_019242655.1 Methylobacteriaceae bacterium | reverse complement strand
CAGGAGTCCTCGATGAAAATCTTGGTGCCCGTGAAAAGGGTCATCGACTACAACGTCAAAGTTCGCGTGAAGGGCGACGGCTCCGGCGTCGAACTCGCCAACGTGAAAATGTCGATGAATCCGTTTGACGAGATCGCCGTCGAGGAGGCGCTGCGGCTAAAGGAAGCCGGCAAGGCAACCGAGATCATCGTTGTTTCGATCGGCCCGCAGCAGGCATCGGAGACGATCCGTACCGGGCTCGCCATGGGTGCCGACCGTGGCATTCTCGTCAAAACCGATCAGCCGCCAGAGCCGCTTGCGGTTGCGAAAGTCCTCAAAGGCGTTGCGCAAGAAGAGCAGCCCGGACTCATCATCATGGGCAAGCAGGCAATCGACGACGATTGCAATCAGACGGGCCAGATGCTTGCCGCTCTTCTCGGCTGGGGCCAGGGCACATTCGCCTCGAAAGTCGTCATCGACGGCGAGAAGATCGATGTGACGCGCGAGGTCGATGGCGGCCTGCAGACGGTCACACTCAAAATGCCGGCGGTGGTGACGACCGACCTGCGGCTCAACGAGCCGCGCTATGCGTCGCTGCCGAACATCATGAAAGCGAAGAAGAAGCCGATCGCGGACAAGACGCCAGCGGATTACGGCGTCGATGTCGCGCCGCGGCTGAAGGTTCTGAAGACCGTCGAGCCGCCCGGCCGCAAGGCCGGCGTCAAGGTCGCCTCGGTCGAGGAACTCGTGTCCAAGCTCAAGAACGAAGTCGGGGTGATCTGATGTCGACGCTCGTTCTCGCCGAGGTCCACGGCACGAAGCTCAACGAAGCGACGGCGAAAGCGGTCACCGCCGCGGCCGAGATCGGTCAGCCCCTACACATCCTCGTTGCCGGGGAGAACGTGAAGGGCGCAGCCGAAGAGGCGGCGAAAATCGCCGGGGTGGAAAAGGTGCATCTCGCCGACGGCGCCGAATATGCCCATCAGCTTGCCGAGCCCGTCGCCGCGCTCCTCGTCAAGATGGCCGAGCACCATCCCGTGATCGTCGCACCGGCGACGAGCGCGGCGAAGAACATCATGCCGCGCGTTGCTGCGCTCCTCGACGTCATGCAGGTGTCGGAGATCAGCAAGGTCGTCTCGCCCGATACGTTCGAGCGGCCGATCTATGCCGGCAATGCCGTCCAGACGGTGCAGACGTCGGACGCGAAAAAGGTGATCACCGTGCGCACCGCCGCGTTCAAGGCAACGGGCGAGGGCGGCAGCGCGACGATCGAGCCCGTGCAGGCGGCGGGAGATCCGGGCGTCTCCAGCTTCAAGGACGAAAATCTGGCGAAATCCGACCGGCCGGAGCTCGCCGGCGCCAAGATCATCATCTCCGGCGGCCGCGCGATGCAGAACGCGGAAAACTTCAAGACCTATATCGAACCGATTGCCGATCGCCTCGGTGCGGCGATGGGCGCCTCGCGCGCCGCGGTCGATGCCGGCTATGCGCCGAACGATTGGCAGGTCGGGCAGACCGGCAAGGTCGTCGCGCCCGACCTCTACGTCGCCGTCGGCATTTCCGGCGCGATCCAGCACCTCGCCGGGATGAAGGATTCGAAGGTCATCGTTGCCATCAACAAGGACGAGGAGGCGCCGATCTTCCAGGTCGCCGATTACGGCCTCGTCGGCGACCTCTTCAAGGTGCTGCCGGAGCTCGACAAGGAGCTGGAGAAGGCCGGCCGGTGACGCCGCTCGCCTTTACCGCAGTGCAATGTTGCTTATGATGTGCGCTGTGTCGCAGAGGTTCAGGTGAGGGGATGAACGCCGAAATCCGCAGGGTGGGAGTGATCGGCGCGGGCCAGATGGGCAAAGGCATCGCCCAGGTCTGCGCGGTCGCGGGGCTCGACGTAAACCTCAACGACGTTTCCGAGGACCGCATCAAGGAAGCGCTGACCGACATCGATTCTTCGATGTCGCGCCAGATCGAGCGCCATCATCTCGACGATGCCGCGCGAGCGACGGCGCTTCAGCGCATCAAGCCAGCGAGTGGTTACGCGGCATTCCACGATTGCGACATCGTCATAGAGGCGGCGACGGAAAACGAGGAGACGAAGCGGCAGATCTTCCGCGAGCTTTGTCCGGCGCTGAAGCCCGAGGCGATCATCGCGTCGAACACATCTTCGATCTCGATCACGCGGCTGGCATCGATCACCGACCGGCCGGAACGCTTCATCGGAATTCATTTCATGAATCCGGTGCCGCGCATGCAGCTTGTCGAACTCATCCGCGGCATCGCGACGGAAGACAGCACTTACGAAAGCTCGCGCGACTTTGTTCTAAAGCTCGGAAAGACCGTCACCGTCTCCGAGGATTTCCCCGCCTTCATCGTCAATCGCATTCTTTTGCCGATGATCAACGAAG
>JAFAVH010000158.1 GCA_019242655.1 Methylobacteriaceae bacterium | reverse complement strand
TTCGTGCCGCGATCCTGAACTTGAAGACCGGCGATGGCGCTTGCGATCGGGCCTGCGAAAATCTCTACGAGAAGCTCGACGGGGCGGCCTTGTACGACGATCGTGATGAGCGGGCCGGCATCAAGTTTGCCGACGCCGATCTGATGGGGCATCCGTGGCAGATTGTCGTCGGCCCCCGGGGCGCGGCGGCGGGAACGGTGGAAGTCAAGCGTCGTGCGACAGGCGAGCGACACGAGGTTGCCCTGGAAAGTGCGCTCGCCCAAATCTCCTGACCTCGGGCGGGACGCACGGGATGTTTGGACCGTTCGAACGCGCCGTTGCCGGGCGATATCTGCGGGCGCGGCGGGGAGAGCGTTTCGTCTCGATCATCGCAATCTTCTCGCTGGTCGGGATCGCGCTTGGGGTTGCGACCCTGATCGTGGTCACAAGCGTGATGAGCGGGTTTCAGCAGGAGCTTGTCGCGCGTGCGCTAGGGATCAGCGGTCACCTGACGGTGGAGTCTTATGCGGGCGAGTCGATCACCGACTATGAGCCGCTGGTCGCGAAGGTGCGCGCGATCCCGGGCGTCGTCTCCGTCCTGCCGGTGATCGACGGTCAGGTCGCCATCAGCACGGAAAGCGGCGGGCTACGGGGCGCTCTCGTTCGCGGAGTGACGCAGGACGGGCTGCGCGGGCTGCACGACATCAGCGATCACGTGATCGCGGGTTCGCTCGACAACTTCGGCGGCGACGACGCAATAGCCGTCGGGGCCGGTATCGCGACGTTGTATCGCCTGCACGTCGGCAGCCAGCTCACTCTGATCTCATCGCAGAGCACCGCAACGCCCTTCGGCAGCATTCCTCGGACCCGGCCGTACACCGTTGTCGCCGTGTTCAATGCCGGGCTCGCCGAATACAACGACCAGGTCGTGTTCATGCCGCTGCCCATGGCGCAGATCTTTTTTCAGAAGCCGAACGCCGTGAGCGGCGTACAGATTTGGATTGCCGATCCCGCGGACGCTGACCGAATCGTGGCGCCGCTCAAGGAAGTCTTTGCGGGTCACAACGTGATCTTGCGAGACTGGCGACATCAGAGCGATCAACTCGTCAACATCCTCCAGGTGCAAAAGGATACGATGTTCATCGTGCTCGGCATGATCATCCTGGTGGCCGCTTTCAACGTGATTTCGTCACTGATCATGCTGGTCAAAGACAAAACCGCGGACATCGCGGTGATGCGCACGATGGGCGCTCGCGCCGGTGCGGTGATGCGCATTTTTCTAATGTGCGGCGCATTCGTGGGCGTGACGGGAACGGCGGTCGGGACGGCGCTGGGGTTGGTAATCTGTCGCAACATCGTCGCCATTCAGCGCGCCATTGAGGACTTCACGGGCGGCCAGGTCTTCGATAGCCGGGTGTTCCAGCTCACGCAGCTGCCGTCGACCGTCGATTGGGGTGACGTCGTCCGGGTCGTGCTGCTCGGCCTCGCGCTCGCGGTCTTGGCTACGCTGTATCCGAGCTGGCGCGCCGCTCGTACCGATCCGGTCGAGGCGCTGCGGAATGGCTGACGCGCCGCTCGCTCTGCGTGCCGTTCGTCGAAGTTATCGAAGCGGCGAGGGTGAGCTGCACGTGCTTCGCGAGGTCGATCTCAGGCTGGAGGCGGGCGAGATTGTGGCACTTGTCGCGCCCTCGGGTGCGGGCAAGTCGACGCTGCTGCACGTCGCCGGGCTGCTCGAGAAACCGCAGGGCGGCCAGGTGTTCGTGGCCGGACGGGATGCCGGCGCTTTGTCCGATGCCAAGCGCAGCGCGATCCGTCGCGAATCGATCGGCTTCGTGTACCAGTTCCATCACTTGATGGCGGAATTCTCGGCGCTGGAAAACGTGGTCCTTCCACAGCTCATCGCCGGGGTCGCGCGTCAACAGGCGCGCACCAGGGCGGCCGAATTGCTTTCCTCCTTCGGGCTGGCGAGGCGCCTCAGTCATCTGCCCGGCAAGCTGTCCGGCGGCGAGCAGCAACGGGTTGCTATCGCACGCGCGCTGGCGAACGCGCCCATGGTGCTGCTCGCTGACGAGCCGACCGGCAATCTGGATGCAGCGACGGCGGACGCAGTCTTCGCGCAGCTGCTCGCGAGCGTCCGGAAGCGAAACGTGGCGGCGCTCATTGCCACGCACAACGCAGAGCTGGCGGCCCGGATGGACCGCGTGCTGACACTGCGGGACGGGAGGATCAACGCGGTGCAGAACGCTGCGGCCCCGCAATCGGAAAGAGTTGCCTGAACTTGACCGACACCTTCATTCACCTCCGGTGCCACTCCAGCTATTCGCTCAGTGAAGGCGCGATCAAGGCGGAGAAACTGCCTGCGCTCGCGCGCCACGCAGGAATGCCCGCGGTGGCAATCACCGACACGGCAAACCTGTTCGGCGCGCTCGAATTCTCGCAGGCCTGCACGGCCAAGGGTGTGCAGCCGATCCTGGGATGTCAGGTCGCGATCACCCGCGGTGAGTCGATTCGGGAGAACCCTGACCCGGTGGTGTTGCTGGCCCAGGATGCAGCCGGCTTCGGCAACCTTCAGCGCCTCTCCTCCCGTGGCTTCCTCGACACCGACCCCGGTCTCAAGCCGCAGATTTCGCTAGCGACGCTCTGTGCGCATGCGGACGGACTGCTCCTGCTCACGGGGGGTACCGCGGGCCCGCTCGCGCGTCTCCTCGCCGAAGGGCAGCAGGGTGCGGCGGAACGTATGCTCGCCCAACTCGCCGAAGCGTTTCCCGACCGCACTGCGGTGGAACTGAACAGGCACGGCGTGCCGCTCGAGCGAGCGATCGAGCCGGGGTTGATTGCGCTCGCGGATGCGGCTCGCATTCCTCTGGTTGCGACCAACGACTGCTTCTTTGCCGAACCCGCCATGTTCGAGGCACACGACGCGCTCTTGTGCATCGCCGAAGGTCGCTTGCTTTCCGAGCAGGACCGTCGGCGCGTGACGCCCGAACACTGGT
Organism: Methylobacteriaceae bacterium; assembly: GCA_019242655.1. GTDB lineage: Bacteria > Pseudomonadota > Alphaproteobacteria > Rhizobiales > Beijerinckiaceae > JAFASC01. The sequence continues at coordinate 820 of JAFAVH010000158.1, read as the reverse complement.
TCAAGCCGCCCCACGCGATGCGCGCGCTGTTCGCCGATTTGCCCGATGCCTGCGACAACAGCGTGGCCATCGCACGCCGCTGCGCGGTCATGGCGGAGCCGCGGAAACCCCTGCTGCCGGTCTGTCCGAAGGTCAGGCCTGGTCGCACCGAGGACGAGACGGTGCGCGCAATGGCCATCGAGGGACTCGAGGGCCGGATGAACAAGATCGGCGCCGACGCGGCCGCGCGTACCCATTATCGTGAACGACTCGATTTCGAGCTGTCCGTGATCGGCTCGATGGGGTTTTCCGGTTACTTCCTGATCGTCACCGATTTCATCCAGTGGGCCAAGGCGCAGGGCATTCCGGTTGGTCCTGGACGCGGGTCCGGCGCCGGTTCGGTGGTCGCGTGGGCATTGACCATCACGGACCTCGATCCCTTGCCGTTCAACCTGCTGTTTGAGCGGTTTCTCAATCCCGAGCGCATCTCGATGCCGGACTTCGACATCGACTTCTGTCAGGACCGGCGCGACGAAGTGATCGATTACGTACGCCGGGAATACGGCGCCGATCGCGTGGCCCAGATCATCACTTTCGGCAAGCTGCAGGCGCGCGCGGTGCTGCGCGACGTCGGCCGCGTGCTCGAGATGCCCTACGGCCAGGTCGACCGCATCTGCAAGCTGGTGCCGAACAACCCGGCGAACCCGGTCTCGCTCAAGGAGGCGATCGACGGCGACCCGGCGCTGCAGGCGATGCGCGACGGCGACGAGACGGTGGCGCGGCTGATGAGCCTCGCCTTGAAGCTAGAAGGCCTCTACCGCCACGCCTCGACCCACGCCGC
>JAFAVH010000189.1 GCA_019242655.1 Methylobacteriaceae bacterium | reverse complement strand
GCGCGGGCACTGGCGCAGCGCGGCGCCAAGGTGACCTGCCTCGACGTGAACCTCGAAGGCGCGGAGAAGGTCGCCGGCGAGATCGGCGGGCTCGGGGTGAAGGCCGACGTGACCAGCGAGAGCGAGGCTCAGGCGGCAATCGACAAGGCAGAAGCCAAGCACGGCGTCACGCGCATTCTGATCAATTGCGCCGGCATTGGCACGCCCGCACGCGTCATCGGCAAGAAAGGCCCTTTCCCGCTCGAGGTGTTCTCACGCGTCATCAATGTAAACCTGATCGGCACGTTCAACATGATCCGCCTTGTTGCGGCGCGCCTCTGGGAGCAGCCGATGGAGGGCGAAGAGCGCGGAATCTTCGTTAACACGGCGAGCGTCGCCGCCTTCGAAGGCCAGATCGGACAGGCAGCCTATTCCGCCTCGAAGGGCGGCATCGTCGGCATGACATTGCCGATCGCACGCGACCTCGCGCAATACGGCATCCGCGTGAATACGATCGCGCCGGGCCTGTTCCTGACGCCGCTTCTGCAGAGCCTGCCGCCGGAAGCGCAGGAGAGTCTCGGCAAGCAGGTGCCCTTTCCTTCGCGCTTAGGCGATCCGAAAGAGTTCGCTGCGCTTGCCGTGCACATTGCCGAGAACCCGATGCTCAACGGCGAGACGATCCGCCTCGACGGCGCCATACGCATGCAGCCGCGTTAATGCCGGACCGCGCACCTCCGGGTGCGCAAGAAGTCACGCGTAGCGATACGCTCCCAAACGCGACACCAGCGCACTGGCGATCAGCAGTCCCACGCCTGCGCTGATCAGTGCCAATGTGTACGAATGGAAATGGTCGAAGCCGAGCGCGACCAGCCACGGGCCCATCCCTGAGCCGAAGGTGAAGAGCGCGAGCAGCGTGCCGTAGATCGCGCCGTAATGCAGAAGGCCGAAATAGCGCCCGACCAGGAACGCCATGATGTCGACCTCGGCGCCGATGCCGATGCCGAGAAGGATCGCGGCGACGATTGCCAACGGACCTTCGGCACCCGCGCCGAGCAGCACCAACCCGCAAAGCGGCACCAGGAAAAACAGCGCCGAAACATACGGCGCGAAGAACCGGTCGAGGCAATAGCCGGAAAGAATGCGCCCGAGGATCAATGCAAATCCTGTTGCCGACAACGCCGTCGTCGCGATCTTTGTCGACACGCCGCGATCGCCGAGCAGCGGCACGATATGCGCGATCGTGCCGTTCACGGCCGCGGCGACCAGGAATAGCATGATGCCGACCGACCAGAAGCGCCAATCAACGAGGCCTTCGCGGAGCGTCATGCCCTCGCTCACATGCGGCGCATCGGCTTCCTCGCTGCTGCGCAGCGCCTCGCTCCTGCGATCGCGCACAAGGAAGGCGACGGCCGGTACGGCGAGCACAAACAACAGCACACCCAATCCGACATAAGCGCCGCGCCACCCGTAATCCGCGATCAGAATGCGCGCGACTTGCGGCGTGAGCGCCGTGCCGAGACCGACGCCGGATAACGTTATCCCAAGCGCCAGTCCGCGATTCCTGTTGAACCAGGTCGAGACCGCGCGAGCATAGATGAGCGTCGAGTGCCCGGCGCCGACAATGCCGAGCACCGCATAAGCGAGGATGAAATAAAGCGGGATGCCCGGGAGCAGCGCTACACTGGCGAAGACGAGCGCAAATACGCAGATCGCGGGAAGCGCGACGCGTTGCACGCCGAAGCGATCGACCATGCCGCCGACGAATGGCATCGCAAGCGCGCCCGTCGCGTGCGAAACGACGACCGCAGATGCGAGCGTCGCGCGCGGCCAGCCGAATTCGGCCGCGATCGGGCCGACAAGCACGCCGAACGGGAAGAGGATCATCGGGCCGTTACAAACGATAAGGGCCAGAACCGATCCGAATACGACCAGCCAGGGCCGCGCTGAGGCATGAACGTCGGCTCGATCGAGCGTCTGTGGCATCGCCATTGAGAATTCTCCCGTTGTTCTTCTTACTTAAGCGTGCGCTGCCGTCCGACTTTCTGCGCGATATGAAATCGCAGCCTGCTCGACATCGTAGTCGTAAAGCCATTTGCGCAAAGTCGCGGAACTAGCAATTTCCTTGTCACGTTGTTCGAGCGTTCCCGATCTTGAATCGTAGCGAAGACCGTTCTTCCTCGCTTCGGCTTGCACAACGTCGGTGCGCTCGCGACGGAAGCGTTCATATGAAGGCAAGATGTCCGCCACCTCATCGGCATCGCGCCCTTCGAGAAGAACCGCGAGCGCGACGCCATCCTCGATTGCCTGATTGGCCCCCTGCCCGAGATGCGGAAGCATTGGATGAGCCGCATCGCCGAGCAGCGCCAAACGTCCGTTCACCCAAGAACGCAGGGGCCGGCGGTCGTACAGGCCCCACCAGAAGCATGTTTCAATCTGCTCGATAAGATCGACGACGGCCGCGTCCCATCCCGCGAATGAAGCGGCAAGCTCATTGCGGTCGCCTACGGCCGACCATGATTCCACCGTTTCATTTTCCGTAGGCACGAAGCCGACATAGTTGAGAAGCTCGCCCCGGCGAACGGGAAACACCATGAAGTGCTTGCCGTCGCCCATCCAAACCTGATGCGCTTCTCTGCGCCAGTTCGGAAGCTTGTCGCGCGCGATCAGGCCGCGATAGGCGCGCGAGCCGGAATATTCTGGGGTCGAAGGCTCGACGACATACTTTTGCAAAGCCGATTGAATGCCGTCTGCGGCAATGACGAGATCGGCCTCGGCAACATTGCCGTTGGCGAATTGCAGCCGCGCGACATCTTTACTCTGCTCGAAGCCAACGCAGCGATGGCCAGTGCGAATGGCGTTTGCAGGAAATGCCGCGGCGAATGCGTTCAAGAGATCGGCGCGATGCATGCCATACATGCCGTTCCAGCCGCTTGAATCGGTCGTCAGGATTTTGCCGACGAGCGTGCCGTCCATCCGATAATATTCGGAACCGGCGCCGACCTTGGCGCCGACCTTCGCAAGCGCCTTGCGGAAACCCATTCGCTCAAGTTGCCGCAGGCTGTTCGGATAAATGAAGACACCGGCGCCGACCTCACCGAGCTGAGGCGCCTGCTCGTAAACGGTGACGTCGATGCTGCGCCGGAGCAGCGCGTTGGCAGCGGAAAGCCCGCCAATGCCTCCGCCGACGACAGCAGCCCGAATGTTTGCGGCGCCCATGCGCTTCTCCTGTTTTCCAGGAAGCTAGCGCTTCGATGCGAAGAGACGAGCTAGACGATTGGTCGCCTGGTCAACGCGAGCGGTTGGCGAACCGCTGGGCTATTAGCCCATCGCCTTTAGCGGCACGACATTGTGCAGAAGCTGGTCGGCGGAATCGAAGAAGCGCCTGACGCCGCGCGCCGCCTGGCGGATGCGTTGCTCGTTCTCAACCAGCGCGAGGCGCACGTGGTCATCGCCGTGCTCGCCGAAGCCAATGCCCGGCGCGACCGCGACATCGGCCTTCTCGATGAGCAGCTTGGAAAATTCGAGCGAGCCGAGGCTGCGGAAGCGCTCCGGAATCGGCACCCAAGCGAACATGGAGGCGACCGGCGCTGGGATGTGCCAGCCGGCCTGGCCGAAGCTTTCGACCAGCACGTCGCGCCGCTTCTTGTAGACCGCGCGCATCTCATGGATGCAATCATCCGGTCCGTTGAGCGCCGCGGTCGCCGCGACCTGGATCGGCGTGTAGGCGCCGTAATCGAGATAGCTTTTGACGCGCGACAACGCCGCGAGCAGCCGCTCATTGCCGACCGCAAAGCCCATGCGCCAACCCGGCATCGAATAGGTCTTCGACATCGAGGTGAATTCGGCCGTCACCTCCATCGCGCCCGGTACCTGCAGAACCGAGGGCGGCGGATTGTTGTCGAAGAAGACCTCGGCATAGGCGAGATCGGAAAGGATGAAAATCTCGTGCTTCTTCGCGAAGTGCACGAGGTCCTTGTAGAAATCGAGTGAAGCGACGATCGCCGTCGGGTTCGAGGGATAGCAGACGACGACCGCGATCGGCTTCGGAATCGAGTGTACGATCGCCCGCTCCAGCGCCTGGAAGAATTGCGGGTTGGGGTCGGCCGGAATCGAACGGATCGCGCCACCCGCCATCAGAAAGCCGAACGCATGGATGGGATAGGACGGATTCGGGACGACGACGACGTCGCCCGGCGCGGTGATCGCCTGGGCGATGTTGGCGAAGCCCTCCTTCGAGCCGAGCGTCGCCACGACCTGCCGCTCGGGATCGAGCTTCACGCCGAAGCGGCGCGCGTAATAGCCGGCTTGGGCACGGCGGAGGCCCGCGATGCCCTTCGAGGCGGAATAGCGGTCGGTGCGCGGCTTGCCCGCGGTCTCGACGAGCTTGTCGATCACATGCTTTGGTGCCGGCAGATCGGGATTGCCCATGCCGAGGTCGATAATGTCGGCACCGGCATTGCGAGCCTTCGCCTTGAGGCGGTTCACCTCTTCGAAGACATATGGCGGCAGGCGCCGCACCCGGTGGAACTCGGTCTCCATTTTAAACACCTTGGCTTAAGAGCGGCTCGAACGCGAACGCCGCTGTTTCAGGCTCATAGCAATCTTTCGCGGCTCAGTGAATCGGCGCCGCGCGTTCTACCTTACCGCGGAAGTATTGCCCGATTTCTTAGCTTCACCGGCAGGCAGCCCGGCACGGCGGCGATTGGCGGCCGCGGCGGCATCAAGATCCGCCGCCATGGCCTTCAGCTCGGCGGGCGTCTTCGGTTTCGCCTGGCGCTCCGGCTGAGCTTCTTTCAGCTTGATGTATTCGGAGCTGCCGGCCGGACGCGATTTTTCGACCCAGTCGGGCACGGGCCCGGGTTCGGCATAGAGATGGGTATTCAAGATTGTCGTCATCGGACTTTGGTGCTTCTCGGCGGCGGTGGTCGGCGCGCTCAGCCAAGCAAGTGCCGCGAGCGCAAGCAGCATGGAAACGGCCACGCCGGGCCGGCTCGCGACATCTGCCTGTCTCACGCGCATGATCTAAGTTCCGAACCTATTTCAAACCGGCGCAGCGATTGCATCGCTCGTGCCCGATGCGCTTTGCCGATAGCGCGCTATTATGTCGGAAACGGGATCGAACTCCGGTCAAGGAGCTCGGGGAGGAGCCCGATGAGCGTTAAACGCATGCGTGATCGCTCGGTCGAACTGCGCAAAAGTCCGCGTTCGCGTCCGACACCCAATCTGCCCCAGGCCGAACCGCTGGGGCAAATCCCGGCAGAGCAGATCCTCCCGCACCTGCCGAGTAGGCCCGCGGCGCCCGCTGCTTTGTCAAACACGCTCGGCAATGTGCCCCTGCCCGACTTCCAAAAACTCTCCGCCAACCTCGCGCGTGCCACCGCGGACGGGCAGAAGGCCCTCGCCGCCTACATGAAACCGATCGAAGAGGGACAAAAGGGTAACGAACTCGCCACGCAGGTCGCCGATTGCGTCAACACGCTAGGCCAGGTAGCGGAACACTGGCTGCGCGATGCAAATCGCACGACCGAAGCGCAGACGAAGCTCGCGACAGACTTTGTCGAGCTCTGGAGCCAAACGCTGAAGCGCATGAGCGGCGAAGAAGCCGCGCCGGTCGTGCCGCCCGACCCGTCGGACAAGCGCTTTGCCGATCCACGCTGGCAGGAATCGCCGTTCTTCGATTTCCTGCGGCAGGCCTACAAGCTGTCGAGCAACTGGGCCGAGGAGATGGTCGCCGGGGCCGACAATCTCGACCCGAATACCCGCAAGAAGGCGGCTTTTTACGTGCGCCAGATCACGAGCGCACTGTCGCCGTCGAATTTCATCGGCACCAATCCCGAGCTTCTCGCCGCGACGGCGGAGTCAAGCGGCGAGAATCTTGCGCGGGGCATGAAAATGCTCGCCGAGGATATCGAAGCGGGAAAAGGCTCGCTCAAAATCCGCCAGAGCGATCCGACGAAATTCCAGCTCGGCGTCAACATGGCGGCGAGCCCCGGCAAGGTGGTCTTCCGCAACGATTTGATGGAACTCATCCAATACGCGCCGAAAACGGACGAGGTCTATAAGCGCCCGCTCCTGATCGTGCCGCCATGGATCAACAAATTTTATGTGCTCGATCTCAATCCGGATAAGAGCTTCATCCGCTTTGCGGTCGAACAGGGGCTTACCGTCTTCGTCATTTCCTGGGTCAATCCCGACGAGCGCCACGCCGACAAAGGGTTCGAAGACTACATGCGCGAAGGCATCTTCGCCGCGCTCGATGCGATCGATGAAGCGACGGGCGAGCGCAAGGTGACGACCATCGGCTATTGCGTCGGCGGCACGCTGCTTGCGATTGCGCTCGCTTATACCGCGGCGAAAGGCGATGACCGCATCGGCAGCACGACGTTCCTGACGACGCAGGTCGATTTCACCGATGCCGGCGATCTGCAGGTCTTTGCCGATGCCGACATGATTCATGCGGTGGAAGAGAAGATGGCCGAGACCGGCTATCTCGAAGGCGCGAAGATGGCGAACGCCTTCAACATGCTGCGCCCGAACGATCTCGTCTGGTCTTACGTCGTCAACAATTACTTGAAGGGCAAAGAGCCGATGCCTTTCGACTTGTTGACGTGGAATTCGGATTCGACGCGCATGCCCCGTGCCAATCACGCCTTCTATCTGCGCAACTGCTATCTCGAGAACAATCTGACGCGCGGCGAGATGAAGATCGGTGGCGTCAAGCTCGATCTCGGCGCAGTGAAAATCCCGGTCTACAATCTTGCGGCAAAGGAGGACCACATCGCCCCGGCGCGATCGGTCTTCACCGGCGCCAAATATTTCGGCGGCGAGATGCGATATGTGCTCGCCGGCTCCGGCCATATTGCCGGCGTCGTCAACCCGGCGTGGAAGCCGAAATACCAATATTGGACGGGCGAGCGGCCGTCAGGCGCCTTCGAGGATTGGGTTGCAAAGGCCGACATGCATCCGGGGTCCTGGTGGCCGGATTGGGCGGACTGGGTGACGCGACAGGCGCCGGAGAAAGTCGCTGCACGCGAGCCCGGCGGCGGCAACCTCAAGCCGCTGGGCGACGCGCCGGGCGAGTATGTGCGGGTGCAGGCGTAGTCTCTCTCTTGAAAAGCTGTTGACCGAGTAAGCTTTTCGTCCTACAAAAAGCTTACGTGATCACATTCGATCCGGCGAAGAGCGAGCGAAACCGCGCGTTGCGCGGTCTTCCGTTCGATCTGGCAAACGAGTTCGAGTTCGAAACGGCTGTTATCAACGAGGATACGCGTTTCAAATATCCAGAGGTCCGCTACCTCGCCACCGGAATGGCTCGGTGGGCTGCTGTGTTCAATGGTGTTCTCTCGCTTACCGAGTGGATTTCGCGTGATCTCGTTGCGTAAAGCTAGCCGAAAGGAGCCTCGTACATGGCACGCAAGCCAAATCCAGGGCTGATCGACGACGATGCTCCTGAATTTACCGACGAGCAACTCGCTGGAATGCGCCCCGCCCGCGAAGTGCTGCCGCCGGACTTTTACGCGATGGTCACAAAGCGCAGGCCCGGCCAACGCGGTCCTGGCAAGAAGCCGGCGAAGGTGGCGATGACGATCCGCGTCGACGCCGACACGCTCGCGGCGCTGAAGGCATCAGGGGCGGGCTGGCAGCGGCGCGTGAACGACGTCTTGCGGCAGGCGGTCAACAAACGCTCCGTTCCGACCGATCGAAAGGCGCGGGCGACGAAACGCGCGTAGTGCTATTTACATGCACCCCTTGTCGCATTCAAAAAGTCGTGCTTGATCGCGCCGGCGCCTAGACGGCGGCTCTAGCTCCAACAAAACAGATTGAGGAACAAGACAATGAAGCTTGTCCGCTATGGCGAACGCGGCCGCGAGAAGCCGGGCCTGGTCCATTCTGATGGAAGCATCCGCGACATCAGCGCCATCATTCCCGACCTTGCCGGCGAGCATCTCTCCACAACGAGCTTGAAGCGCGTTGCCGATGCGGCGCGCAGCGATCTGCCGAAAGTCTCTGGCAGTCCGCGCCTTGGACCCTGCGTCGGAAGACCGGGCAATTTCATTGCAGTCGGCCTTAACTATGTCGATCACGCCAAGGAAACCGGGATGCCGATCCCGGCGGAGCCGATCCTCTTCAACAAAGCGCCGAATTGCATCGTCGGTCCTAACGATGAGATCGTCTTGCCGCGCGGCTCGAAGAAGATGGATTGGGAGATCGAGCTCGGCATCGTCATCGGCAAGCGCGCGACCTACATCAACGAGAGCGAGGTCGCCGACCACGTCGCCGGCTACTGCCTTGCAAACGACGTCTCCGAGCGCGAATACCAATTGGAACGCGGCGGCAATTGGATGAAAGGCAAGAGCTGTCCGACCTTCGGTCCGCTCGGGCCGTGGCTTGTCACGCCGGACGACATTGGGGACGTGCAGAACCTCGACATGTGGCTCGACGTCAATGGCGAGCGCATGCAGAAAGGTTCGACCAAGACGATGATTTTCGATGTGAAGAAGATCGTCTCTTACATCTCGCATTTCATGACGCTCGATGCCGGCGACGTGATCATCACCGGCACGCCGCCCGGCGTCGGCGCCGGCAAGAAGCCGCCGCACTTCTTGAAAGAAGGCGACACGATCGCGCTTTGGATGGACAAGCTCGGCGAGCAGAAGGCGAAGGTCGTTAGCTGGTCAAAGCCGAACTAGAGGTATGTCATTCCCGGCACGCCGCTGGAGTGACCGGGAATTCGGATATTGATGAGTTCGCCCCTGGATTCCCGCTTTCGCGGGAATGACACGTTACAATCCGAGCATCAGCGCCAGGTTCTGCACCGCCGCGCCCGATGCGCCTTTGCCGAGATTGTCGAGCCGCGCGACCAGCACCGTCTCACCGCGGATTTCGTTCTCGTAGACCGATAGTTCCATCTCGTTGGTTCCGTTGAACGTGAGCGCGCTCACCCGGCCCGACGGTGTGGGTTCGACGACGTGGATGTCCTCGTTGCCGGCATAGTGTGCGATCAGCGCGTCACGAAACGCGGCGCCGGTCGGGCGGCCGGGCAGCGTATCGACGAACAAGGGAATGCAGACGATCATACCCTGACGGAAATTGCCGACGGAGGGAATGAAGATCGGCCGCGCGATCAGCCGCGAATGCACGACGATTTCGGGAATGTGCTTGTGCTCGAGGCCGAGCCCATAGACTTCGAACACGGGCGAGTGATCGCTTTCGAATTCCTCGATCATCCTGCGCCCGCCGCCGGAATAACCGGAGATCGCATTGATCGTCAGCCTGTGATCGACGGGAATGAGTCCGCCATCGATGAGCGGACGCAGCAGCGCAATCGCGCCGGTCGCGTAGCAGCCGGGATTGGACACGCGTTTGGCGCTCGCAATCGCCTGGGACTGCTCCTTCGTCAATTCGGGAAAGCCATAGGTCCAGCCGGGCGCAACGCGATGCGCGGTCGAGGCGTCGAGCACTTTCGGCCCGTTGCCGCCGAGTCCGTCGACAAGCGCCACCGCCTCTTTTGCCGCCTCATCCGGCAAGCAGAGGACGGCGACATCGACTCCGGCGAGAAGTTCGCGCTTGGCGTCGTTGTCCTTGCGCTTCTCCGCAGGGATGCTCACAACTTCGATATCTTTGCGGCCGGCGAGTTTTTCGCGGATTTCGAGTCCCGTCGTTCCTGCCTCGCCATCGATGAAGATTTTTACCGCCATCTCGCTTTCCTCGCGCGGTGCTTTACGCCGCCGTCCGCTTCAACGCCAGTATCTGCAGATAGCGCTGCACGATCGTCGCCGCGGCGATGGCCGTCACATCGGCATGATCGAAGGGCGGCGACACTTCGACCACATCCATGCCGCGCCAGTCGAGCGCGCGCGCGTGCCAGATCGCAGCGAGCGCACGCGCCGTCGTCAAGCCGCCGGCGACCGGCGTCCCGGTGCCCGGCGCATAAGCCGGATCGAGCGCATCGACATCGAAGGTGAGATAGCACGGCCCCTGCCCCACCCGCGCGATGATCTCTTCGGCGATTTCGCGGCCGGTGAGCTCGGCGCAGCGCTCCGCATCCATGACCTCGATACCGCAATCGCGCGGCGCGATCGTGCGCACACCGATCTGTATCGAGCGCGACGCGTCGATCAATCCGCTCTCGACACCGAGATTGATGAACGAGCCATGCGTGACACCGTCGGCGCCGTCGTCCCACGTGTCCTGATGCGCGTCGAATTGCACGATGGCGAGCGGCCCGTGGCGGGCCGCATGCGCGCGCAAGAGCGGCAGGCTGATGAAGTGATCGCCGCCGAGCGAGATCAGATGCACGCCGCTTGCAACGATCGCCGTCACCTGCCGCTCGATCTCGGCGGGCGCCAACGGCGACAGACCGCGCGGCAAAAGGCAATCGCCGTAATCGACGACGGCCATGTCGGCGAAGGGATCGATGCCGGAAGGATATTGCGGATCGCCGTCAAAGATCATCGAAGCGCGGCGGATCGCGGCCGGCCCGAAGCGCGCGCCGGGTCGGTTCGACGTGGCGCCGTCGAAGGGAATGCCAAGGATCGCAACGTCGACGCCTTCGAGCGACTTCGTGTAGCGCCGGCGCATGAAGGATTGCGCGCCGGAAAAGGTCGGCTCTTCCGCGCCGCCCTTCAGTCCGCCGGTGAAAGCATTGTCGATCGTTCCGGGGTCGCTCAACGCGTCCTCCTAAGGATCAAGCAATGTGGGAACGCCACGACACAAAAACGACAATGCCGCCGAAAACGGCGGCATTGAAAATTCCAGTTCCCGAAAAAACGCGCGTGATCAGCGCTTCGAGAACTGGAAGCTTCGACGCGCTTTCTTCTTGCCGTATTTCTTGCGCTCGACGACGCGCGCGTCGCGGGTGAGGAAGCCCTCGCGCTTCAACGCCGGCCGCAGATCCGGCTCGTAATTGGTGAGCGCCTTGGCAAGGCCGTGACGCACCGCGCCCGCTTGTCCCGAGAGTCCGCCGCCGGCAACCGAGACGGTAAGATCGTATTGGCCATGGCGCTGCGCCACCGCGAGCGGCTGCTGCAGGATCATGCGCAGCACGGGCCGCGCGAAATAGACCTCGACCGGCTTCGTGTTGACGACGATCTTTCCCGACCCCGGCTTGATCCAGACGCGCGCGACGGCGTCCTTGCGCTTGCCGGTCGCGTAAGCGCGGCCCTGCTTATCAAGCTTCTGCACATAGCGCGGCGCTTCGGGAGCCGCCGCCGGCGCGGCGCCGGAGGACTTCAGGTCCTGAAGGGAGGAGAGGGTTTCGGCCATGGAAATCAGGCGCTCCGGCTGTTCTTGCGGTTCATCGCGGCGATGTCGAGGACTTCGGGGTTCTGCGCGGCATGCGGATGGTCGGGCCCCTTGTAGACGCGCAGATTGCCGAGCTGCTTACGCCCGAGCGGGCCGCGCGGCAGCATGCGCTCGACCGCCTTCTCGACGATCCGCTCGGGGAACTTGCCCTCGAAGATCATCTTGGCCGAGCGTTCCTTGATGCCGCCGGGATAGCCGGTGTGATGGTAATAGACCTTCTGCTCGCGCTTGCGGCCGGTGAGGACCACCTTCTCGGCATTGATGACAATGATGTTGTCGCCATCGTCGACATGCGGGGTGAAGCTCGCTTTGTGCTTGCCGCGCAATCTCAGCGCTATGAGCGAGGCGAGGCGGCCGACGACGAGCCCGGCCGCGTCGATGACGACCCATTTCTTCTCGATTTCGGCGGCTTTCGCCGAATAGGTATTGCCGAACATTTTGGGGAGTTCCGATTGGTGGCCCGCGGTATAGCGGTGTGCACGGATCGCGTCAACGTGGAAGAATAAAAGCGAGCTTCTCCCACAAGTTAGCTGAAGTGGTATTATGATACCGTATTCGCTAATTTTGAGAAGCTTGATTTCGCGACCGTCAGCGCAAGCGGCCATCTCACCGCGGCGGAATCGAATACGTCCCCGTCGCGTGCGCGACCGGATCGTCCGACCCGTCGGGATAGACCCAGACCTCGCCGACCGCGAGGCGCTTGCCGAGCTTGATCAGCCGGCATGCGCCGATGAGGTCGATGGCCTGCGGGCGGCGCAGGAAATTGATGTTGAGGTTGGTGGTCACGGCGAGCGCCACCGGTCCGATCTGCGCCAGGATGGCGATGTAGAGCGACACATCGCAGAGCCCGAACATTGACGGGCCGGACAAGGTGCCCCCCGGCCGCAAATGCCGCTCGTCATAGACGAGGCGTACCCGCGCGGTCATCGGTCCGACGGCTTCGATCCGGAACCGGCCGTGGCCGCTGAGAAGCTGCGGAAATTCGCGATCGAGGAACGCCGTCACCTCGGCCGCGCTCATCACCGGCGCGCCAATCATTTCGCCCCGTCGAGCACGTCGAGCTTCAATGGCAGCATTTCACCTAACCAAAGAGCATGCTCGGCGTGGTCCTTGTAATCGTTGCCGGTTTCCGGATGCACGAGCACCGCAAGGCCCTGCCGGTTCAGCATCAGCCACGGCAGAAAATCCTTGAGCCGGTCCGGCCCGAATAGGATCTGGTACATCGCGCGCGTGTGCGGCCCGACCGGCACGTCGTGCCAGCGTCCGAGCCGGAAATCGGGGAAGCGCGCGGCCACCGCCTCGCGCAGGCTGCCTGCGCGATCTTTGGTGGAGGCATCATAGTAGATATGCGCGTGGTAGGCGCTGATCGGGGGATTGGACGTGTTGCTCTTCTCCCCCATCTGCTAATCCTTCCCTGACACCCGCCGCGCCGCGCAGGAGACCTTGATGAACGATAAGACGCGCTTTGGCGAGACGGCGGATGCCGAGGTGCTTCGCGCGGACAAAGGCGGCATCGCCACCCTGACACTGAACCGCGCCGCCGCGCGCAATGCGTTGTCGCTCGCGCTCATCGACGCGCTTCGCGCCAGCATCGACGCGATCGCGGCCGACCGGCAGGTGCGCGCCGTGGTTCTCGCCGCAAACGGCCCGGCCTTCTCCGCAGGCCACGACCTCAAGGAACTCACTGCCCACCGCGGCGATCCCGATCGTGGCCGCGCCTTCTACGCCGAAGCGATGCGGCGCTGCGCCACGATGATGCAGGCAATCGTCGCCCTGCCCCAGCCGGTGATCGCGGCGGTCGAGGGCGTCGCGACGGCCGCCGGCTGCCAGCTCGTCGCCACCCGCGATCTCGCGGTCGCCGGCGAGGCCGCCTCGTTCGGCACGCCCGGCGTCAATATCGGGCTTTTCTGCTCGACGCCGATGGTGGCGCTCACGCGCAACGTCGCGCCGAAGCATGCGATGGAATTGCTGCTGACCGGCGAGCTTGCCGATGCGCCGGCGGCCTATCGCATGGGACTTGTCAATCGTGTCGTCGCACGCGGGCGAGCGCTCGCCGCGGCCCACGCGCTCGCCGCAACGATTGCGCGCAAATCGACGCGCGTCCTCGCGATCGGCAAGAAAGTCTTTTACGCGCAGCGCGAGATGAATCTGGCCGAAGCATACGATTATGCCGCCGACGTCATGGTCCAGAACATGCTCGTCCGCGACGCTGAAGAAGGTATCGGCGCCTTTGTCGAGAAGCGCGAGCCGAAATGGCAGGATCGCTGACGCGGTGCGCGGAATGAGATTTCATCCCGCCCTGCTCAGCATTTGCGCGCTTGCTTTCGCGAGCGCCGCGCTCGCGCAAACGCAACTGAAGACAAAGCCCTACGAACCCGTTCAGGCATCATACGACCGTGCTGTGGAAAGCGATCCGGCGCTTAAGGCACGCATAGAGGCGATCCGCCAAGCCGTCAGCGCTCACATGCTTGCGCCGCTCGAGGCGATGATTTCGGGCGGTTACGTGCCGCTTTCCTGCTCCAACGATCCGCTTGCACCATGCGCGCCCGGACAATCCAAAGTGATCGGCAAGATGCAAGGCAGGCCAGCCGACCGGTTGCGCACCGCGCTCTGTTGCGAAGGCGAGGTTCCCGCCGATGTGTCGCGGCAGGATCAGGAAGAGACCGTGTTCGGCTTCTTCGCAACCGCGCTCGAAGAAAACAGCGTCAGCGCGCATCCCGATATTCCGGGCTCGGCGTGTTTGCCCGCGCTGGCGAAATTCGATCACGCGAAGGCCGAGAAGGCGGTGCAGGCAGCCGGCATCGATCCCGAAAATCTGCGCGTTGCCGGGGGCGACATTCCCCTCCGCGAGAAGCCGGCAGAAGACGCGCCCGTCGCACTCAACATGAAGCAGGGCGACCTCATGCCGCTCGTTGTCGAACTGACGATGAGCATTCCGGCCGGCTGGAACAGTATCGCTCTGCCGAAAGGCGGACTTGGCTTCACCGATCAGGTCGGCATAAACGAGCTGACGCCGCCAGCCATCTGCTTTCTGAAATTCCCAAACGGCGAATGGCAGATCGCTTTCACGATCCAACGCGGCGGCTGATCAATATTCCTGCCGATGAGCCACGATTTTTATCCCGACGAGACGATCCAGCGCATCCTGAAAAGCGTGCGCACGATCGCAATGGTCGGCGCGTCGAACAACAATGCGCGCCCGTCCTACTTCGTGCTGAAATATCTGTCGTCGCGCGGCTATCGCCTGTTTCCGATCAATCCGGGCCTCGCCGGCAAAGACATACTCGGCGCGCCCGTCTATGCGAGCCTCGCCGATATCCCGGAGCCGCTCGATATGGTCGAAATCTTCCGCAATTCCGCCGCTGCGTCCGATATTGTCGACAAGGCGCTCAGGCTCGAGCCGTTGCCGAAGGTGATCTGGATGCAGCTTGGGGTTCGCAACGACGAAGCCGCGGCACGCGCGGAAGCAAAAGGCGTGGAGGTCGTCATGAATCGTTGTCCGAAAATCGAGTATGGCCGGCTCTCCGGCGAGATCGGATGGACTGGCGTCAATTCGCGCATTCTGTCGGCGCGCAAGCCGCAGATGCTGCGCGGCTTCCAAAAATTCACGATCGAGCGGCGCTAGCCGAACCCGCAGTCCCGCCCCAATTTCCGCGCCTGATCGCCGCCCGAACCGTACGTGGAACGCCCTGATTTGAACCATTCTGTCGCCCCGACTTCGACCGAAAATTGGACGGAAGAACAGCGGCTCGAGGCGCTCGAGAGCTACGGCATCCTCGACACGGCGCCGGAGCCCGCCTTCGACGACATCGCGAAGCTCGCTGCGCTCACCTGCGATACGCCGATCGCGCTCGTCTCGCTCGTTGGCGCCGAACGTCAGTGGTTCAAATCGCAAGTCGGACTCGGCATGCAGGAGACGCCGCGCAGCGCCTCGATCTGTGCGACCGCCCTGCACGAAAAAGACCTGCTCGTCGTTCCCGACCTCACGCGCGATCCGCGCTTTTCCAGCACTGCGCTCGTGACCGGCGAACCGCATGTGCGCTTTTATGCCGGCGCGGTTCTGCGCACGCCGCAAGGGTTACCTCTCGGCACCGTCTGCGTGCTCGATCACAAGCCGCGGCCGCAGGGATTGAAAGAGGGACAGGCGTTCACGCTGCGTGTCTTGGCGCGGCAGGTGATGACGCAGATGCAATTGCGCCGCGCTTTGCTCGAGCGGGAAAAAGCGCTGAGCGAGCAGGAAGATGCGCTCGCGGGTATTCGCGAAAGCGAAGAGCGCTTTCGCGTCATCGCCAACAGCGCACCGGTGCCGATCTGGGTGACGTCAAGGACCGGCCCGCGCGAATTCACCAATTTCGCCTACCAGGAATTTCTCGGCGTCTCGTATGACGAGGCGCTCACCTTCGATTGGCGGCGCGCCATCCATCCCGATCATCTGCCGCGCTTGCTGAAGGAGCAAGTCGCCGGCGAGAGCTCGGGCCAGACCTTCACCCTGGAATGCGTCTACAAACGCGCCGATGGCGAATGGCGCTGGTTGCGCTCGATCTCGCAGCCGCGCTTCGGTCCGCACGGCGAGCGCAACGGCTTCATCGGTATCGCGCACGACATCACGGCATCGAAACAGGCCGAGCAGGACTTGCAGCAGATGAATCAGCTGCTCGAAGAGCGCGTCACGGAGGCCCTCGCGAAACAGGCGCAGACGGAAGAAACGCTGCGCCAATCGCAGAAGATGGAGGCCGTCGGCCAGCTTACCGGCGGCCTTGCGCACGACTTCAACAATCTGCTCGCCGGAATTGTCGGCTCGCTCGATTTGATGCGGATGCGCCTCGCGCAGGGACGCACGGAAGCTCTTGAACGCTATATCGACGGCGCGACAAATTCGGCCAATCGCGCCGCGGCGCTGACGCACCGACTGCTTGCATTCTCGCGCCGGCAGCCATTGGCGCCGCGTCCGGTCGACGTGAACGAACTTATCACCTCGATGGAAGAGCTCTTGCGGCGCACGACCGGTCCGTCGATTCAAATCGAGCTCGGACTGGAGTCCGGTTTGTGGGCGACGTTGTGCGATCCAAACCAGCTTGAAAACGCGATTTTGAATCTCGTCATCAACGCGCGCGATGCGATGCCCGACGGCGGCCGCGTGCGCATCGAAACGGCAAACACTTCCCTCGATGCGCGCGACCTCGTTGCCGAGGATGAAGAGAGGCCCGGCTCGTATGTTTGCATCAGTGTGTCGGACACAGGCGTCGGCATCGATCCGGCGATCCTCGACAAAGTGTTCGACCCGTTCTTCACGACAAAGCCGCTCGGCCAGGGCACGGGGCTTGGTTTGTCGATGATCTACGGTTTTGCCAAGCAATCCGACGGGTACGCGCGCATTCACAGTGAGGTCGACCGCGGCACGAGCGTCAAACTCTATCTGCCGCGCCATCAACGCGTCGAAGAAGAGGTAGCGCCGCAAGAACCCGAGCAGGTGGAGCGCGAGAAACTCGGTGCGGCGACGGTGCTTGTCGTGGAAGACGAAGCAATCGTGCGCTCGCTTATCGTCGAAGTTCTCGAAGATCTTGGCTACCGCGTGCTCGAGGCCGCGGATGGGCCGGCCGGGCACGGTATCCTGCAATCGCACGAGCCGATCGCGCTGCTCATCACCGATGTCGGCCTGCCCGGGATGAACGGGCGACAGCTCGCCGATGCCGCCCGCGAGCGGCGTCCCGGCCTCAAAACGATATTCGTCACCGGCTATGCCGAGAGCGCTATGCTGACGTCAGGCAAGCTCGATCCCGGAATGATGGTGGTGACGAAGCCTTTCGCGGTCGACGCGCTCGAAGACAACATCCGCAAGATCATGCAGGCCTGACGCGGGCACGCGGGCTTATTCGATAACAATGCGCGGTGCGGCTCGCGCCGGCGCGCCTTCGACAGACGCTTTTACTTTCCGTGCAATCGCACGAAAGGCTTGCGCCTGCGGACTGTCGGGATCGACTGCCACGACCGGCCGTCCCGCATCGGAATTCTCGCGGATCGCGATATCGAGCGGCACTTCGCCGAGAAACGGTACGCCAAGACGCTCCGCCTCGTGACGCGCACCGCCATGCGCGAAGACGTCGGTGCGCGCGCCGCAATGCGGGCAGAGAAAGTAGCTCATGTTCTCGACAATGCCGAGGATCGGCACTTCGGTCTGCTTGAACATCGCGACGCCGCGCCGCGCGTCGATCAGCGCCAGATCCTGCGGCGTCGACACGATGACCGCGCCGCCAAGCGGCACGTTCTGCGCCAGTGTAAGCTGCGCGTCGCCGGTTCCGGGCGGCATGTCGACGACGAGGCAATCGCGCTCGCCCCAGGCCACCTCGCGCAAGAGCTGGGTCAAGGCCGACATGACCATCGGCCCGCGCCACACCATCGCGGTTGTCTCTTCGACCAGGAAGCCGATCGACATGACCACGATCCCGTGCGCGCTGATCGGCTTCAGAATGCGGCCTTCGAGTTCTGGTTTACCTTTGACATTGAAGAGGCGCGGCACGGACGGCCCGTAAATGTCCGCGTCGAGCAGGCCGACGCGCCAGCCTTCCGCCGCGAGGCCAAGGGCGAGATTGGCGGCAAGCGTCGACTTGCCGACGCCACCCTTCCCCGACGCCACCGCGATGATGCGCTTGATTCCCGCAATCTCGCGCTGCGCGCGTGCCGCTTGCGCGCGTGGGCCGGGCGGCGCCGCAGCGGGAGGCCGCGACGGCGCACCGCTTCCCTGCGGACGTTCCGAGGTCAGAGTGACAATCGCGCCGGAAATGCCACGCACGCCTTTCACCGCTGCCTCCGCGGCGGCGCGCATCGCCTCCAATTCCATCGAGCGCTTCGGATCGATGGCGATGGCGAGGTAAACCTTATCGTCGCGCACGGTCAGCCCGGCGATCGCGCCGGAGCGCGGCAGCATTGTCTTGCCGTCCGGCCCTGCGACCGCCTCCAGCGCTCTCAACACATCGGCTTCATCAGCCACATCGCCCTCCGCATTGCTGCGCCCTTATATGGGCGCGACGGCACGCTCGCCATTAGGCTAATGGACGCTGGCTTGTGGCGCCGGCGATGGACATTAGCAAGGAGATTGGCTTGCCTCCGGCCTTCCCCATGGGGCAGTCTCCCCGCGCGACCACGGGGCAAGACGGCAGGATAGGAAACGAGCGGTGAGACTGCCGCGCCTTCGTGCGCTTGCGATCGTTGTTGCATGTGGAGCGCTTGCGGCATTGCCGCAGGCGGAGGCGCGCGCGCAAACCCTGCCGCACCAGATCCGCATCGCCAGCGAAGGCGCGCGGCCACCTTACAATTACATCGATAACGGCGAACTCTCCGGATTCGAGATCGAACTCGGCCGCGAACTCTGCGCGCGGATCGTGGTGACCTGCACCTTCGTCGCGCAAGATTGGGACAGCATGATCCCCGGGCTGCTCGATCATCAGTACGATGCGATCATGGCGGCGATGGAGATTTCCGACGAGCGGCGCGAGAAGATCGCGTTCACTAAACCCTATGTGCGCATGCCCGCGAGCTTTGTCGTCAACAACAAATCCGCCCTGCACGACATCAGCCCGGACGGGCTTGCCGGCAAGACGATCGGCGTCGAGAATGGCAGCCCGGAACAGGCCTTTGCCGAGGACATCTACAAGAAATCCGAGGTGAAGCGCTATGCGAGCCTTGAAGAGGCAATCCTCGATTTGGCCGAAGAGCGGCTCGACACGGCGCTGGGCGACAAGGACGCCGTCATCGATTTCTTGAAAAACCGCCGCGAAGGCAAATGCTGCAAGCTCCTTGCCGACGCGCCGCGCGATCCCGTTTATTTCGGCGAGGGGATCGGCGTCGGATTACGCAAGGAGGACGTGGCCTTGCGCGCCGCCTTCGACAAGGCCATCGACGAGGTGATGGCGGACGGGACATTTGCAAAGATCAGAGCGAAGTATTTCGATTTCGCGGTGAATTGAGCCAGTAACGTTAGCAATGCCGATGCGCCGCGCAGTTGCACTTGGCCATTTCCTTCCGCCGATTTAAGGTGGTTCCCGTGCAAGCAATTTGGCACCTTTGGCATGGCAGAGGCTAACGGCTCTTCCGAAGCTCTCAAAAGCAACGGAAACATCGGCTTTCCACGCGGGGGAGTGAGCGGAGAGTGGCGCGAAACCGTCGTTGTTCTCCTGATGGTACTCGCGCCGGTTCCACTGACTGCAATCGTCCTCGCTGCTTGGATTTCCTTCCTCAGTGTGCTGCGATTGATACGCGGTGTTCCCGTCGAGATGCCGACACCTGCCAGCATCCAACAATATGGGATAGTCCTTTACAGCGTCATTAGTTGGATCGATGTCGCGGTCGTTTGGGGATGGTCATTGCGCCGCGGGTTCCTACCCGACGTATTTGTGTTTCGTAGACTTACATGGCTCGCCCTAACAGCGAGCATCGCCGCTTTCGTGATCGCGGCATATGGCGCGCCGCTCATCACGCATTGGTTATCGCAGGCGACCAGCAGCCGAGGTCCACAAATTCGGCTTAATAATATGCCGTCGTTCGCAACGTACATCTTGTGCTTTGTCGTGACGTCTCCTGTGTGCGAGGAGATACTTTATCGTGGATTGCTTGTTGCCTGGCTGCGACGGATTGGCTGGCGCGATGCGGCCATATTGTTGTTGGGCAGCATAATATTTGGGGCCAATCACCTGATCCCCTTCGGCCTTGCCTGGAGCGGCGCCATGGTCGTCTTTGGCGCCATGTTATTTGCGATGCGCCTGTGGCAGGGCTCTCTCGTGCCCGGTTGGTTGGTCCATCTGCTGTTCAACGCGCGATTTCTAATTTATCCGCTGCTTG
>JAFAVH010000104.1 GCA_019242655.1 Methylobacteriaceae bacterium | reverse complement strand
TGGCTCGACTAAGCCTCCGGCCGCGCGCATCCTGGCATAAGAACAATTCAACGGGCGGATCCGGGTCGGCGTCGCACCGCGGTTTCACTCGTCTCGCGAGGCCCTGGCATGACCGGATTGTTGGCGGATTACCTGCCGCTCATCGTGTTCATCGGCGTGGCGCTGTTCATCGCCACGGCTCTGCTGGTCGTTCCGTTCCTCGTGGCGTTCAAAAGCCCCGACCCGGAGAAGCTGTCGGCCTACGAGTGCGGCTTCAACGCCTTCGACGACGCCCGCATGAAGTTCGACGTGCGCTTCTACCTCGTGGCGATCCTGTTCATCATCTTCGACCTCGAGGTCGCGTTCCTGTTCCCCTGGGCGATCACGTTCGGGGATCTGGGCTGGTTCGGTTTCTGGTCGATGATGGTCTTCCTGGGCGTGCTGACCGTCGGTTTCGTCTACGAGTGGCGCAAGGGCGCCCTCGAATGGGACTGAGATCTCGCCGCTCGCTGCCCGCACAGAATTCTTGAGTCGCCGATGGCCCTGATCACCGATACCAACCGCGCTCCCGCGATCGCGCCCCAGCCGAAGGGGATCATCGATCCCAACACCGGCCGCCCGATCGGCGCGGACGACCCGACCTTCCTGTCGATCAGCGACGAGCTGGCTGACCGGGGCTTCCTGCTCACCACCACGGACGAGCTGATCAACTGGGCCCGCACGGGCTCGCTGATGTGGATGACCTTCGGTCTCGCCTGCTGCGCGGTCGAGATGATGCAGATGTCGATGCCGCGCTACGATTGCGAGCGATTCGGCTTCGCGCCCCGCGGCTCGCCGCGCCAGTCCGACGTGATGATCGTCGCGGGAACGCTGACCAATAAAATGGCGCCGGCTTTGCGCAAGGTCTACGACCAGATGCCGGAACCCCGCTACGTGATCTCGATGGGCTCCTGCGCGAATGGCGGCGGCTACTACCACTACTCCTACTCGGTGGTGCGCGGTTGCGATCGTGTCGTGCCGGTCGATATCTATGTGCCAGGCTGTCCGCCCCCGGCGGAGGCGCTGCTCTATGGCGTCTTGCTTCTGCAGCGGAAAATCCGCCGCACCGGCACAATCGAGAGATAAGCATTGATGGCGGATGCGGCTGAGACGGACGTGAAATCGGCCGGTGAGGCGATTGCCGCGGCTTTGTCGGGGGCCGTCACCAACGTTTCCGACGCATACGGTGAACTCACGCTGACGGTTGCGACCGAGCGGTGGGTCGAGGTCGCGCGCTATCTGCGTGAAGATCCGAGCCAGCTTTATGTCAGCTTCGTCGATTTAACGGCGGTCGATTATCCCGTGCGCGAGAAGCGCTTTGACGTCGTGCTGCATCTCCTGTCGCCAAAGCACAATCGGCGCATCCGCGTGAAGACGCAGGTCGACGAGGACACGCCGGTGCCCTCCCTCTGCGAGGTTTTTCCGGCCGCCGATTGGTTCGAGCGCGAGGCGTACGATCTCTTCGGCGTGCTCTTCTCTAATCATCCGGATTTGAGGCGGATTCTCACCGATTACGGCTTCGACGGTCATCCCCTGCGCAAAGATTTTCCGATGACCGGCTATGTCGAGGTCCGTTACGACGACGAGCAAAAGCGCGTCGTCTACGAACCGGTGCGGCTTAACCAGGAATTTCGCTCGTTCGACTTTTTGTCTCCATGGGAGGGCGACGCTCGCTACGAGTTACCTGGGGATGAGAAGGCGAGTCGCGAGGGCGAGGCTCCATGACCAGCGAAGCGGTCGGCGACCAGAACCTCCGCAATTTCTCGATCAATTTCGGGCCGCAGCATCCGGCCGCGCACGGCGTGTTGCGTCTCGTTCTCGAGCTCGATGGAGAAGTCGTCGAGCGCGTTGATCCGCATATCGGACTGCTTCATCGCGGCACCGAGAAGCTCATGGAGGCGCGCACTTACTTGCAAAACACGCCCTATTTCGACCGGCTCGACTATGTCGCGCCGATGAATCAGGAGCACGCGTTCTGCCTCGCCATCGAAAAGCTGATGGGCATCGAGGTGCCGCGCCGTGGTCAGCTTATTCGGGTGCTTTATAGCGAAATCGGCCGGCTCCTCTCGCATCTGCTCAACGTGACGACGCAAGCGATGGATGTCGGCGCGCTGACGCCGCCGCTTTGGGGCTTCGAAGAGCGCGAAAAGCTTATGGTATTTTATGAGCGCGCCTCCGGCGCGCGTATGCACGCCAATTATTTCCGCACCGGCGGCGTGAAGAGCGATCTTCCCGACAGGCTCGTCGAGGATATTGGCGCTTTTTGCGATCCGTTCCTAAAGGTCGTCGACGATCTTGACGGTCTCTTCATTCACAATCGCATCTTCAAGCAGCGCAACGTCGATATCGGCATCGTTTCGCTCGAGGATTGCTGGAAATGGGGCTTTTCCGGCGTGATGGTGCGCGGCTCTGGTGCTGCGTGGGATTTGCGCAAGGCGCAGCCCTACGAATGCTACGAGGAGATGGAATTCGACATTCCGGTCGGCAGGAACGGCGACAATTATGATCGCCAAGTCATCCGCATGGAGGAGATGCGGCAATCGACCTACATCATGAAACAATGCGTCGACAAGCTGATGATGGATGTCAACCGCGGCCCCGTGTCGACGCCTAACAATAAGGTGCGGCCGCCGTCGCGCGCCGAGATGAAGCGCTCGATGGAAGCTTTGATCCACCATTTCAAGCTTTATACCGAGGGCTATCACGTGCCGGCAGGTGAAGTGTACGCGGCTGTCGAAGCGCCGAAGGGAGAATTCGGCGTGTACCTCGTCTCCGACGGCACGGACAAACCGTACCGCTGCAAGATCCGCGCGCCGGGCTTTGCACATCTGCAGGCGATGGATTTCATGTGCCGCAAGCACATGCTTGCAGATGTCTCCGCTGTGCTCGGCTCGCTCGACATCGTGTTCGGGGAGGTGGACCGGTGACGAAAGTGCAGCTTGGGATGTGGGGGTGGGGCTTTGCGCTTCTAATCTTCTGCGGGCTGTTGCTGTTTATTCTTGGATCCGCCTTCCCATGCATTGATCCAGGCCGCGCGAAGGACGGTACCATCATTCTCGGAACTCCGGATTGTCGGCAGTCTTGGGCATCGCGTGCGTATTTGATTGTGTACGATATGCAGACGGGAATAGGAGCGGCGATTGCCGTGCTTGGCGTGGTTTGGAGCGTGTTCTTCCGAAACGGTGGTGAGGGCGAATAATGTCCGTCCGCCGTCTCGCCGAAGTCCAGCCCGCCTCGTTCGAGTTCACGCCGGATAATCGCGCCTGGGCCGATAAGCAGATCCAAAAATATCCGCTGGGCCGACAAGCCTCCGCAATCATTCCGCTTCTGTGGCAGGCGCAAAAGCAGAACGGCTATTGGCTGCCGAAGCCGGCGATCGAGAAAGTCGCTGAACAGCTTGGCATGCCGTTCATTCGCGCGCTCGAGATCGCGACTTTCTACACAATGTTCAATCTTGAGCCGGTCGGCAAATTCTACATCCAGATGTGCGGCACGACGCCGTGCATGCTGCAAGGATCCGACTCCATCAAGACGGTACTCGAGCGCCGCGTTGGTCCACCGCATAAAGTGACTGCGGATGGTCTGTTCTCGTGGATCGAGGTCGAGTGTCTCGGCGCGTGTTGCAACGCGCCGATGGTGCAGATCAACGACGATTATTACGAAGACCTGACGTCTGAGAATTTCGAGAAATTGCTCAATGATCTCGCCGCCGGCCGCCGCGAGGTGAAGACTGGCTCGCAGATCGGCCGCGTTACGTCGGAGCCGGTGGGTGGACTGACGACTCTCACTGAGCTTTGGGGCAAGGACGGCCGCTCAGGTCCAGGGAGGCTGCCGAAAGCGGAAGCCGAGCCGGATCATGCCGCTGCCGCAGACGAAAAAGCATATCAAGACGCGCAGCCGGGCGCCGAGGCGCCGTTGCATACGCAAATGTCGCAAAGCCAAAAGCAGCGCACGGGCAGGCCGGAAAGCTCCGTCGCCGGTACCGGCACGCGTACGGAGCGGCCGGTCGAAGGCGAAGGCAAAAAGGCGGACGATGCCGCGCAGGCATCAACGCCGCCGAGCAAGCACACGCCGTAGGAACGAGAATGCTCGCCGACAAGGATCGCATCTTCACCAATCTCTACGGCTTCGGTGACTGGGGCCTCGAAGGTGCGCGCGAGCGCGGCGCATGGGACAATACCAAAGCGTTTCTCGACAAAGGCAAGGACTGGATCATTGCGGAGATGAAGGCCTCAGGCCTCCGCGGCCGCGGTGGCGCAGGGTTCCCGACAGGACTCAAATGGTCGTTCATGCCGAAGGCGGATCCGGCGCGGCCGTCTTATCTCGTCGTCAATGCGGATGAATCAGAACCTGGCACCTGCAAGGACCGCGAGATCATGCGCAACGATCCGCATCTCCTGATCGAGGGATGCCTTGTTGCCTGCTTCGCGATGGAAGCGCATGCCTGCTATATCTACATCCGCGGAGAATACATTTTGGAGCGCGAGCGGCTCGAGGCGGCAGTTGCGCAAGCGTACGAAGCGGGCCTCATCGGCAAGGACAATGTCCACGGCTGGCCCTTCGACTGTTACGTCCATCACGGTGCTGGCGCGTATATTTGCGGCGAAGAGACCGCGCTCCTCGAGTCGCTTGAGGGCAAAAAGGGTATGCCGCGGCTGAAGCCGCCATTCCCCGCCAATATGGGCCTCTACGGTAGTCCAACCACGGTCAACAATGTCGAGTCGATCGCGGTCGCGCCGACGATCCTACGCCGCGGCGCCGCATGGTTTGCCGGCTTTGGCGCCAAGAACAACACGGGCACGAAAGTCTTCTGCATCTCCGGCCACGTCAACAAGCCGTGCAATGTTGAAGACGCGATGTCGATTCCGTTCCGCGAGCTGATCGACACGCATTGCGGAGGCATTCGCGGCGGCTGGGACAATCTGCTTGCGGTGATCCCCGGCGGTTCGTCCGTGCCGCTCGTGCCGGCGCACGAAATCATCGATGCGCCGATGGATTTCGACACACTACGAAACCTTAAGTCCGGACTCGGCACCGCGGCGGTCATCGTCATGGACAAATCGACGGATATTGTCCGCGCGATCGCCCGCATCTCGTATTTCTACAAGCACGAGAGCTGCGGTCAGTGCACGCCGTGTCGCGAGGGCACCGGATGGATGTGGCGCGTCATCAGCCGCATGGCCGAGGGGCGGGCGCATAAGCGCGAGATCGACATGCTGCTTGAGGTGACGACGCAAGTCGAAGGTCATACGATTTGCGCACTTGGTGATGCCGCGGCATGGCCCATCCAAGGACTGATCCGGCATTTCCGGCCGGAGATCGAGAAGCGGATCGACGCCTATTCGCACAAGGCGTCGCACGAGCCGGTCGAAGCTTACGGCGTCGCGGCGGAGTAGGGCGGATGACCAAGCTCATTGTCGACGGCACCGAGGTCGATGTCCCCGCCGAATACACATTGCTTCAGGCATGCGAGGAAGCGGGCGCCGAAATCCCGCGCTTCTGCTACCACGAGCGCCTGTCGATTGCCGGCAATTGCCGCATGTGTCTCGTCGAATTGAAAGGCGCGCCGAAGCCGGTTGCCTCCTGCGCTTGGGCGGTGCGCGATTGCCGCCCCGGTCCGAACGGCGAGGCGCCGGAAGTCTTCACCAAGTCGAAGATGGCGCGCAAGGCGCGCAACGGCGTCATGGAATTCCTGCTGATCAACCATCCGCTCGATTGCCCAATCTGCGATCAGGGCGGCGAATGCGATCTGCAGGATCAGGCAATGGCGTTCGGCGTCGACACATCGCGCTTTGCCGAGAACAAGCGCGCGGTCGAGGACAAATATATCGGGCCGCTTGTGCGCACCTCGATGAACCGCTGCATCCATTGCACGCGCTGCGTCCGCTTCACCGCGGAAGTCGCGGGCACGTCCGACATGGGCGCGATCGGCCGCGGCGAGGACATGGAGATCACGACCTATCTCGAAACCGCGATGCATTCGGAATTGCAGGGCAATGTCGCAGACATCTGTCCCGTCGGCGCGCTGTTGCCGAAGCCGTATTCGTTCAAGGCACGGCCGTGGGAACTCGGAAAGAC
The DNA here is from genome assembly GCA_019242655.1 of Methylobacteriaceae bacterium. GTDB lineage: Bacteria > Pseudomonadota > Alphaproteobacteria > Rhizobiales > Beijerinckiaceae > JAFASC01. The sequence continues at coordinate 8,000 of JAFAVH010000104.1, read as the reverse complement.
CGAGTCGATCGATGTGATGGACGCCGTGGGCTCGGCAATTCGCGTCGATACGCGCGGGCGCGAAGTCATGCGCATCCTGCCTCGCATCAACGATGCAGTGAACGAGGAGTGGATTTCCGACAAGACCCGTCAGATCGTCGATGGCTTGAAGACACAGCGTCTCGATCGCCCGTTCATTCGCGAGAACGGACGCCTGCGTGCGGCGAGTTGGAGCGAGGCTTTCAACGCGATTGGGGCGCGGATGAAGAGCGCCTCGCCGGATCGCATTGGCGCGATTGCGGGCGACCTCTGCGCGGTCGAAGAGATGTTCGCGCTTAAGCTGCTCATGGAGAAGCTCGGCTCACCCAATATCGATTGCCGACAGGACGGCGCCAAGCTCGATCCGTCGCTCGGACGCACCTCCTACCTCTTCAATGCGACGATCGCCGGTATCGAGCATGTCGATGCGCTGATGATCATTGGCTCCAACCCGCGGCGCGAGGCGCCGGTGCTCAACGCGCGCATCCGCAAGCGCTGGCGTGCGGGAAACTTCCCGGTGGGCCTGATCGGGGAAGCGGTCGATCTCACGTACCCCTATAAATATATCGGTGCGGGCGCGGGGAGCCTGTCCGATGTGGTGGCAGGCAAAGATTTCGGCGAGGATTTCGCCAAAGCCGCGAAGCCGCTGGTTATTGTAGGACAGGGCGCGCTCGCTCGCGCGGATGGCGCGGCGATCCTCGCGCTTGCCGCGAAAGTCGCTGGGACGAAAGAGGGCTGGACCGGACTCTCGATCCTGCACACTGCCGCCGCCCGCGTCGGCGGACTTGATTTGAACTTCGTGCCGCAGGCCGGCGGCAAAGATGCGATTGCGATGGCGGAAGCCGGCGCACTCGATGTTCTGTTCAATCTCGGCGCCGACGAAATCGATATCGCGCCGGGCGCATTCGTGATCTACCAGGGCACACATGGCGATCGCGGCGCGCATCGTGCCGATGTCATTCTGCCCGGTGCGACCTACACGGAAAAATCCGGCACGTACGTCAATACTGAGGGGCGTGTGCAGATCGCCGACCGCGCCTGCTTCCCGCCAGGAGACGCGCGCGAAGATTGGGCGATCCTGCGCGCGCTGTCCGATGTACTCGGCGCGCGGCTGCCGTTCGATTCACTTGTGCAGCTTCGCCGGCTGCTCCACGAGCGCCACCCGCATTTCGCGCGACAGGATCGGATCGAACGCGGCGGCGACCTGCAGGCGCTGGCGGCCAAAGCAGGGCAGGGCACGACGGACAAGGCCGGCTTTGTCGCGGCCGTGCAGGACTTCTATCTAACGAATCCCATCGCGCGCGCCTCCGCCGTCATGGCAGAGTGCTCCGCGCTCGCGCTTGACCGGCAGATGCGACACGCAGCGGAATGAGACGATGACTGCCTGGCTCCTCCCTCTCATTCTGATCGTCGTGAAGAGCGTTGCGCTCATTGTCGTGCTGTTGCTGTTCGTTGCGTATTATCTTTACGCCGACCGCAAAATCTGGGCCGCGGTGCAGCTCCGCCGTGGCCCGAACGTCGTCGGCCCATGGGGCCTTTGGCAGTCGTTCGCCGATCTCATCAAGTTCGCGCTGAAGGAGCCGATCGTTCCCGATGGCGCGAACAAGCTCGTCTTTTTGCTCGCGCCCTGCGTGACCGCGATGCTGGCGCTTTCGGCTTGGGCGGTGATTCCCGTCACCGAAGGCGTGGCGATTGCCAACATCAACGTCGGTATTCTCTATATCTTCGCGATCTCCTCGCTCTCCGTCTACGGCATCATCATGGGCGGATGGGCGTCGAACTCGAAATATCCATTCCTCGCCGCACTGCGCTCCGCCGCGCAGATGGTCTCCTACGAAGTCTCGATCGGCTTCGTCATCATCACCGTGCTGCTTTGTGCCGGCTCGCTCAATCTTGCCGACATCGTGCATGCGCAAGATACCCGCTTCGGCCTTCTCGGCTGGTATTGGCTGCCGCTGTTCCCGATGCTTGTCGTCTTCTTCGTCTCGGCCATGGCCGAGACGAACCGGCCGCCTTTCGATCTTGTCGAGGCCGAGTCCGAGCTCGTCGCCGGCTTCATGGTCGAGTATTCGGCGACGCCCTACATGCTGTTCATGCTCGGCGAGTATGTCGCCATCGTCACCATGTGCGCGATGATGGCGATCTTGTTCTGCGGCGGCTGGCTCTCGCCCATCCCATTCCCGCCATTCACGTGGATTCCCGGGATCGTGTGGTTCATCCTGAAGGTCACGTTCTTCTTTTTCATGATCGGCATGGTGAAGGCGCTGGTACCGCGCTACCGCTACGATCAGCTGATGCGGCTCGGCTGGAAGGTGTTTCTGCCGATTTCGCTCTTCTACGTCGTTCTCGTTGCCGGCGTGCTGCAGGCGACCGGCTGGGGCGCCGGCATGGCGTTGAGGCCCTAAAATGAAGCTCGACCAAGCCGCCAAAGCACTTTTCCTCCGTGAGCTCGTCAGTGGCCTCATTCTCACATTCAAGTACTTCTTCAAGCCGAAGCTCACCTTGAACTACCCACACGAGAAGAACCCGATTTCGCCGCGCTTTCGCGGCGAGCACGCGCTGCGCCGCTATCCCAATGGCGAAGAGCGCTGCATTGCGTGCAAGCTGTGCGAGGCGATCTGCCCGGCCCAGGCGATCACGATCGAGGCGGGTCCGCGCCGCAACGATGGAACCCGGCGCACGACGCGCTACGACATCGACATGGTGAAATGCATCTATTGCGGCATGTGCCAGGAAGCGTGCCCTGTAGATGCGATCGTCGAGGGGCCGAACCAGGAATTCGCCGTGGAGACACGCGAAGAACTCTACTACGACAAGGACAAACTGCTCGCCAATGGCGACCGGTGGGAACGTGAGATCGCGCGCAACATCGCGATGGACGCGCCCTATCGCTAGCCCTTCGAGACGCTTGCTTCGCAAGCTCCTCGGGGTGAGGAGTGAGTTGGAATAGGAAACTGATGAACCTCGCTGCCGCTTTCTTTTATCTCTTCTCAGCGATCATGATCGCGTCGGCGTTTATCGTCATCGTCGCGCGCAATCCCGTTCATTCGGTGTTGTTTCTGATCCTTGCTTTTGTCAACGCGGCTGGCCTGTTCATGATCGCAGGCGCCGAATTCCTCGCGATGATCCTCATCGTCGTCTATGTCGGCGCCGTCGCGGTGCTGTTCCTCTTCGTCGTGATGATGCTCGACGTCGATTTCGCCGAGCTGAAAGAGGGGTTCCTGCAATATCTGCCGATCGGCTCGCTGATCGGTATCGGTGTGCTGATCGAGCTCCTGCTCATCGTTGGCGCGTGGGCGGTGGCGCCATCCTCGCCGGGCGCGTCGCCGACGGCCGTCGCAGCCGACATTTCAAACACAGCGGCGCTCGGGCAAATCCTCTACACAAAATATTTTTATCTCTTCCAAGCTGCGGGCCTTGTGCTGCTCACGGCGATGATCGGTGCAATCGTGCTGACGCTGCGCCACAAACCCGACGTTAGGCGACAGGTCATTGCCGATCAAAACGCACGTACGCCGGCAGAAGTCACGCTCCGGAAGGTACCCTCGCGCGCCGGACTGCAGGGCTGAACATGGCTGTCGGCCTCACACAATATCTCGTTGTCGCCGCGATCTTGTTCACGATCGGCATCGCCGGCATCATTCTGAACCGCAAGAACATCATCGTTATCCTGATGTCGGTCGAGCTGATCCTGCTTTCGGTCAACATCAACTTCGTCGCGTTTTCCGCCTATCATTCGGACCTTACTGGCCAGGTCTTCGCATTGTTCGTCTTGACCGTGGCTGCCGCGGAAGCGGCGATCGGTCTTGCCGTGCTTGTCACTTATTACCGCAATCGCGGTTCGATTGCGGTTGAAGACATCAATGCGATGAAGGGCTAACCCGATGATCGTCGCAATCGTCTTCCTGCCGCTTCTCGGCTTCCTCATTGCCGGCCTATTCGGCCGCTTCATCGGCGCGCGTCCGAGCGAGGCGGTCACGACGAGTCTCCTCTTCGTGTCTGTGCTCTTCTCCTGGATCATTTTCCTCCAGGTCGGCTTCGGAACGGCCGAGACGAACGTGCCGGTTCTCGGCAATTGGTTCACCTCTGGCACGCTCAAAGTCGACTGGGCGCTGCGCGTCGACACGCTCACCGCGGTGATGCTGGTCGTCGTCACGACAGTCTCGGCGCTCGTGCATCTCTATTCAATCGGCTACATGCACGAGGACCCCTCGCGTCCGCGTTTCTTCGCCTATCTGTCGCTATTCACGTTCGCCATGCTGATGCTGGTGACGGCGGACAACCTCGTGCAGATGTTCTTCGGTTGGGAGGGTGTCGGCCTCGCGAGCTATCTCCTGATCGGCTTCTGGTACGAGAAGCCGTCGGCCAACGCCGCCGCGATCAAGGCGTTCGTCGTCAACCGTGTCGGCGATTTCGGCTTTGCGCTCGGTATCTTTCTTGTCTTCGTGCTGACCAACTCGGTCGCGTTCGAGACGATCTTCGCCGCCGCGCCAGGCCTTGCCGGCAAACAGATTCACGTCTTCGGCATCAATGCCGACGCGATGACCATCGCTTGCCTGCTGCTTTTTATGGGCGCGATGGGCAAGTCGGCGCAGTTCCTCCTGCACACCTGGTTGCCCGACGCGATGGAAGGTCCGACGCCGGTCTCCGCGCTGATCCACGCCGCAACGATGGTGACCGCGGGCGTGTTCATGGTGGCGCGCCTCTCGCCTCTATTCGAGCAGGCGCCCGAAGCGCTGGCTTTCGTCACCTTCATCGGTGCAACGACGGCGTTCTTCGCCGCGACGGTTGGCCTCGTGCAGAACGACATCAAGCGGGTCATCGCTTATTCCACGTGCTCGCAGCTCGGCTACATGTTTGTCGGGCTTGGCGTCGGCGGCTACTCCCTCGGAATTTTTCACCTTTTCACCCATGCATTCTTCAAGGCGCTATTATTTCTGGGCGCCGGCTCGGTGATCCATGCGATGCATCATGAGCAGGACATGCGCCGCATGGGAGGCCTCAGGAAAGACATTCCGATCACCTTCTGGGCAATGATCGTCGGCACACTTGCTCTGACGGGCTTCCCGCTGACGGCAGGCAATTTCTCCAAGGACGCGATCATCGACGCGGCCTTTGCCGCGGGCGCGCATCAGTCGACGGCGGTCTACGCGTTCATCCTGACGACGATCGCGGTTGCTTTCACCTCGTTCTATTCCTGGCGGCTCATCTTCATGACCTTCTTCGGCGAACGCCATCTTGTTCCGGCCGGCCATGAAGCGCCGAGCGCCGAGACGAGCGACGCCGCGCAACAGCACGACGAAGGCAAGAGCGCGCGCGCATCGGACCCGCACAGCGCGCATGCCCATGATGACCACGGCCATGACGCGCGCGGTCATGTGCCGCACGAGTCCCCCTGGGTCATGCTGATCCCGCTGATCGTGCTGTCGATTGGCGCGCTGTTCGCCGGCATTGTCTTTGCGGGGCCGTTCATCGGTCACGGCTACGAGGAGTTCTGGAAGGGTTCGCTCTACCAATCGCCCAATAATCACATTCTCCATGAGCTGCACGATGTCGGGATTATCGTCGAATACCTCCCGCTCTTGATGATGGCCGGTGGCGCGCTTGTCGCTTGGTACATGTATATCCGGGCGCCGGGCACAGCCGACGCGGTCGCGCGTACCAACCCGCTGCTCTACCGCTTCCTGCTCAACAAGTGGTATTTCGATGAGCTCTACGATCTCATCTTTGTGCGACCGGCCTTCTGGCTCGGCCGGCTGTTCTGGCGTGGTGGCGATGGCCGCATCATCGACGGACTCGGGCCCGACGGCGTCGCCGCGCGTGTCATCGACGTCACCAATCGCGTCGTGCGCTTGCAGACCGGCTATGTCTATCACTACGCGTTCGCGATGCTGATCGGCGTTGCCGTGATTATCACGTGGTACCTCGTCGGAGGGCACCGCTGATGTTCGGCTTCGGCATTCTTTCAGGCGTCGTTTTCTTGCCGCTTGTCGGCGTCATCTTCATCCTCATCCTGCGCGGCGAGGATGAAGCGACGCTGCGCAATGCGCGTTGGGCTGCGCTATCGACGACGATCATCGTCTTCTTGCTCTCGCTTGTCGTGTGGGCGCGCTTCGATCCTTCGAGCGCTGCATTCCAGCTGGTTGAAGAGAAGAACTGGTTCGGCGCGGGCCTCATCTACAAAATGGGTGTCGACGGCATGTCGCTGCCCTTCGTGATCCTCACGACGTTCCTGATGCCGTTCTGCATTCTTGCGTCCTGGGAATCGATAACCTATCGCGTAAAGGAATACATGATCGCCTTCCTCGTGCTGGAAACGCTGATGGTCGGCGTTTTCTGCGCGCTTGATCTCGTGCTGTTCTATCTGTTCTTTGAAGGCGGCCTCATCCCGATGTTCTTGATCATCGGAGTCTGGGGCGGCAAGCGGCGCATCTACGCGAGCTTCAAATTCTTCCTGTACACGCTGCTTGGCTCACTGCTCATGCTCGTTGCCATCATGGCGATGTATGTGCAGGCGGGCACGACCGATATCACAGTGCTGCTGCACACCAATTACCCGGTGACGATGCAGAAATGGCTGTGGTTCGCCTTCTTCGCGTCCTTTGCGGTGAAGATGCCCATGTGGCCGGTGCACACTTGGCTCCCCGATGCGCATGTCGAAGCGCCGACTGCAGGCTCAGTCATCCTTGCCGGCATTCTCCTGAAGATGGGGGGATACGGATTCTTGCGCTTCTCGCTGCCGATGTTTCCGGATGCCTCGACTTATTTCGCGCCGCTCGTTTACGCGCTGTCGATCATCGCGATCATCTACACGTCGCTTGTTGCGCTCGTGCAAGAGGACATGAAGAAGCTCATCGCTTATTCGTCCGTCGCACATATGGGCTTTGTCACGATGGGCCTGTTCACGATGACCGAGCAGGGCGTGCAAGGCGCGATCTTCTTGATGATCTCGCATGGACTCGTTTCCGGCGCTTTGTTTTTGTGCGTCGGCGTCGTCTATGACCGCATGCATACGCGCGAAATTGCCGCCTATGGCGGCCTCGTGCAGCGCATGCCGCTTTATGCCGTTGCGTTCATGATCTTCACCATGGCGAATGTCGGCTTGCCGGGAACATCAGGATTCGTCGGCGAGTTCCTCACCTTGGTCGGGGCATTTCAGGCGAATACCTGGGTCGCATTCTTCGCAACGACCGGTGTCATCCTCTCTGCTTGCTACGCGCTCTATCTCTATCGCCGTATCATCTTCGGCGTGATCGAAAAACCAAGCTTACAGGGCATTCTCGACTTATCGCCGAGGGAGGTTGCGATCCTGGCGCCCCTGGTGCTGCTGACCATCTATTATGGCGTGCGGCCGCAGCAGGTGCTTGATCCGACCGCGGCGCCGGTCGAGCAACTCGTGAAGAATTTCGAAGCCGCTTTGTCTACCACCAGAACGGCGGCGCTTCCGACGACCCAGGCGCAGAGATGAGTGGTTTTTCTTTCGTTCTCGCCCACGCTTTCCCCGAGTTTCTGCTCGCGATTGGTGCGCTTCTCCTCATTCTGCTTGGCGCGCTTCGCGGTGAAAAACTGGGCTGGATCGTCGATGAGCTTGCGATCGGATTACTCGGGCTGGCCATCGTAGCGACGCTGTTGTCGTCGAAAGCCTCGGCGGAAATTTTCGACGGCGCATTCATCGATGATCGTTTCGCGCGCTTTATGAAAATTCTTGCTCTGCTAGGCTCGATGATCGCTCTGCTGATGTCGCGCGATTACATGCGCCGTGCGCGGCTAGAGCAGTTCGAGTTTCCGATCCTGATCGTGCTGTCGACGATTGGCATGCAGGTGCTGATTTCGGCGAACAGCCTCATCGCCCTTTACCTTGGGCTCGAACTCATGTCGCTCGCTCTTTACGTCGTTGCGGCCTTCAACCGCGACGACATGCGGGCTTCTGAAGCGGGACTTAAGTATTTCGTTCTCGGCGCGCTCTCCTCGGGCATGATGCT
>JAFAVH010000032.1 GCA_019242655.1 Methylobacteriaceae bacterium | reverse complement strand
TGGCGGCAAAGCGACAGTCGAGGACAGCGTTGCGCATTCCAACAACAGCGACGGTTTTTGGGCCGTCAGTGGCGGAGGCGCTGCCGAGATCAATCTCATCCGCAGCATTGCATCTAATACAGCGGGGAGCGGCGTAGCGACGTCCGGCGGGGCGGCTAGGATCAACATGTATTATTCCACCGTCACCGACGGCGGCACCGGCATCGACACGTCGGGCGGCGGCACGGTGGCGACCACCAGTCCGCCAACCGTTCTCAATGCCCGCAATACGACGCCGGGCGCGCCGAACGGAACTGTTGCGCTGCAGTGATCTGAACACGGCGCGCAATCCCACTTCAGCTTGGCAAAGAACAGATCGCGGCGGTGACGCCGCGATCTTGCTTACAACAAGACGGTCAACCCGTCGTCCGTAGCGGCGGCATGCCTTCGAACTCAGCCTCGCGGATCGCTTGCCGGCGCTGCGCATGCAGCGTTTGCAATGCGATGCGCATATCCCGCACGCGCGTCTCCGCGGCCGTCGTGTCCATTCCCTTTCGAAGTGCAGCAAGAACGAACTGCAGGTGCTCGTGCAGAACGCGTTCGGTTGCGGCGATCTCCTGATTGACGCGACGAACCCGGTCGGAAGGCGTGTGGGCTGCATCCATCAATCCACATTTGCGTAAATGCCAGTGCCCCGCTTGCTTTTTGATACGACCGTCGGGTTATTTCGACGCCAGCAGGCCGGGATGTCCTTCGCGCGATAGAGCGATATATTGCGGGACGTACCAGCCCATGAGCGCGATGCATTTTCGAACGCATCGCGCAAGCAGATCTGGGACTGACGCGATGTCCAACCTGAACCGCCCTCACTTTACATGAGGGACGATAGCTTAGCCCTGCTGAAAGATGCACCGCACTGGCTCCGCGGCGATGGCGAGATGGCTCGCCGCATACGGGCGTACGATTGGGCAGCCACGCCATTGGGGCCGGCCGAGAATTGGCCGCAAAGCCTGAAGACCGCCGTCGACCTGATGCTCGCTTCGGGTCACGCCATGCAGCTGGCTTGGGGTCCAGAGCGAACTGTCCTCTACAACGATGCCTATGCGCCGATGCTAGGCGAGCGCCATCCAAGCGCGCTTGGCCTGCCGTTCCGTAAGGCATGGCCCGACATCTGGAGGGAGATCGAGCCGCTCGTCGAGCGCGCCTTCGCCGGCGAGACGGTGCGGTTCGAAGACATGCCGCTGGTGATGACCCGACACGGTCATCCCGAGTACACTTGGTGGAATTTCTCTTATTCGCCGGTGCGCGACGAGTCGGGCGCGGTCGCCGGCCTGCTGAACGTCACGATGGACGCAACCGCGAAAGTACATGCCGACCGCGCCGACGCAGCATTGCGCGAGAGCGAGAAGCGGTATCACGCGCTGTTCGCAGGCTCGCCGGTTCCGTTCATGGTGCTTGCGCCAAACCCGCCGGACTTCACCATCACCGCGGCGAACAAAGCCTATTTCGCCGCGACTTTGACGACGCCTGAGAGCCTCATCGGACGCAGGCTGTTCGACGTCTTCCCCGATGATCCGAGCCGTCCGGGGCAACTCGGCTCGGAGGCGCTCGCCATCTCGCTCGACCGCGTCATGACAACGCGGCGAACCGACGCGATGGAGCGCGTGCGCTACGATATCGTGACGCCAAGCGGCGGGTTCGAGCCGCATTGGTGGCTGGCGATCAACGCGCCGATGCTCGACGCCTCCGGCGAGATCACCGCGATCATCCATCAGGTTGACCGGCAGACCAAGCTGCACTTGGCCGAAGAGGCGGAGCGGCGCGCGCAAAACGCGCTGCGCGAGAGCGAATGCTTCTCCCGCGCGCTCGTGGAAGGCGTGCCGCAACTTGTTTGGCGCGCGAGCGAAGATGGAAATTGGACGTGGGCAAGCCCGCAATGGGCGGAGTTCACCGGGCAATCGGAACAAGCGAGCCTGGGTGTCGGCTGGTTGCATGCCGTTGACCCCGATGATCGGGACACGTGCCGCAGTGCGTGGCGAGAGGCGCAAACCTCCGGCAGCTTGCGCGTCGAGCACAGATTAAAGTTCGCGGCGCAGGATCGCTATCATTGGGTGCAGACGCAGGCGCGTCCGGTGCGCGACAAGCAAGGCGGCATCATCGAATGGCTTGGCACCACGACCGACGTCGAGGACATGCACCAAGCGCACGAGCAGTCGATCCTCGTCGCCGAATTGCAGCATCGCACGCGCAATCTTTTGACGATCGTCAGTGCGATCGCCGATCAGACGCTTGCGACGAGTGATTCATTGCCGGATTTCAGCGCTCGGTTCGACCAGCGCCTCGCCGCGCTCGGGCGAGTGCAGAGCTTGATGTCGCGCTATGCGCAACCGGATGTGACAACGCGCGAGCTGATCGAGATGGAACTCGCCGCGCACGGCGTCGACGGCGCGTCGAACCGCGTTCAGCTCAGCGGACCGCCAATCGTCATTCCGACACCGTCCGTCGCAATGTTCGCACTGGCGCTTCACGAGCTGATGACGAACTCGACAAAGTACGGCGCGCTTCGCCAGGACGGAGGACGGCTCAGCATCTCATGGCGGGAGCAGCGCAACGGGAACGGCGCGCGCCTGCATCTTGCGTGGCGCGAGAGCGGCCTCAGCATTCCCGCAGATGCGGCTCAGCGGCGCCGCGGCTTCGGCCTCGGGCTTATCGAGACGACGCTTCCCTACGAGATGCAGGGCAACACGGAACTCAAGTTCACGGATGACGGCGTGTCCTGCACGATGGAATTGCAGCTCTAGGTCTAGCTTGCCCGCGCGCAGGTCATCCCCGGGATGACGGCCTGAAAGCGACTGCCGCTGAGCGGTCCTCGGCCAGCACGCGCCGCTCCATGATGAGATTACGGCTTTCCTTGATTGCGCCAAACGCGCGATGGTCGAGCGCGGAAGCCGGGTCGAAACTCCCCGGCTCTCCCGGTTCGCCGGGCACTCCGGCAAGCAGCCGCTGCAACGCGGTGACAAGGCTTGCCGCCTCGAACGGCTTTTCGACACGCATCGTACCGCGCCAGCGTTCCGGCACGACGACGGGATCGTAGCCGGTGAGGAAAAGGAACGGCACGTGCCGCTCAGCTAAAAGCTCGGTGAGCGGATAGACCGGGCTTCCGCGCAGATCGATGTCGAGCACGGCCGCCTCGATCTCGCGCACTTGCCATGCAAGCTCGAGCGCGCTCTCCAGCGTCGCGGCCGGGCCGAGCACCACCCAGCCATTGCTCTCCAAAATCTGCGTGATCTTCGCTGCGATGAGCCCGCGATCCTCCACAACCAGGACAAGCCTGCCGCTGCTTGGGTCACGCCCGGACTTCGCCGCGAGATCGGCGGACATGTGTCACCTTCGTCTTACAGCTATTTTGGCCGCTCCCCGTTCCATGTCCAGGTGGACGCGTGATTTGTTCCTCGCCCAATTTCGGAAGCTACGTCCGGCGTCGGGACCGGCACATTAGGCCGATCCATGAAGGCGAAATGCCAAGCGTTTTCGATCACGTGGAACTCGGCATGCGGCACATTCTGCGCAATCCATGCGGCGTGGAAGCGCGGCACCAGCCAGCGGTCGCGTTCGGCGGCGTAGATCAAAGTCGGGATGCGGATGGCTGCGAGCGACGGCGCGGTAAACGCGACGCCAAGCGGCGCCATCGCAACGACGGCGCGGACGCGTGCGTCAATCAAAGGCGGGATTTCAGGCAAGGCTTGTTGCGGCCGCTTTATGTTGCAGAAAATCGGATCGTCGGCGCACTCCCGCTCGCAATGCGAGACGATGCGCGACAAGTCCACCTGCCCGCCCGCGAGCGCGATCACCGTATAGCCGCCAGCGGAATGGCCGAGGGCGCCGATGCGCGGGCCCCGCGCATCCCCAGCGACGCGGTCTTTCCAATCGGGATCGCCGAGCAATGCGTCGATGACGCGCGAGGCTTGGCGCGGCCGTTCGATGAAATAAGCGCCCGGCGGCTTCTCCCGCAGCGAGCGGTCTGCATAATTGTCGCCGGGATGACGCAGCGCCGCGACGAGATAACCGCTCCGCGCCAGCGCTTCCGCCAAACTGCTGTGGCCGAGTTCCGAACCGCCGGTGCCGTGACTGACGACGATGAGGCCCTTCGTCTGCGCGTCCGCCGGCGCGCCGATGGCCACGCGCAAGGTGAACGGGCCCATCGCGATCGTGCGCGCCGGCGCCTCGGTCGGATAGTACAAAGCGACCGGGATGGCGTCGGGAGCCGACGCCGAGGCCGGCACCGTGTATTGCCGCCAACCGGCTTCCGTCGCAGCGGCTTCCCACGGCAGGTGCACGCAAGCGGCAGCCAATAGAACGAGCGACAGCCGCAGAAGCGCGCGCACGCTGACCGAAAGCATCATGATGATTCCACCTCGAATTGCCGACGTCCGCCTGCTAGGCAGCATCAGCTTCAAGGTCCATTCTCACTTCGTGAACGGCATGACTTCTTCGCCAGTGACCGCACCTTCGCAAATGACCATCGCCAATGGCAGCCGGCGCGCGGCGAGCATGCCGTTGCGGCGCGTTGCCGTGGCTTTGCTTCCCCTCGCCGTGGCGATTGCGCTCGCAATCGTCGGCGCATTCGGCTCCTACGTCGCCATGGGGCTGCCGGTTCGTCTCCTGCATTTCTGCGCGACCGCCATCGTGATCGGCGCACCCGCGTTCGGAATATCGGAAGCCCTGCGCCTCACTTTATTCCCGCGGGCGCGACCGCTTTGGGCGGCGCTTCTCACCGCCGCGGCGCTGGCGCCGCCGGGCGCGGTTGTCGTGCAGCAATCGTTGCGGCTTTTTGCGCCGCACGTGCTGCCATACGTTTCGCTCATTGAACTCACGCTGCAGGTCCTCGTCATCAACGTGACGATCGGGACGGCATCCTGGGCGCTGTTGCGGGAAGCCGACCGGCCGGAGGAGCGCGCACCCGCGCGCGAAGAGCGTGATGCTGCGAGCACGTCCGGTGCATTGCGCGCGAAGCTGCCGCCGGCGCTGCGCCATGCCATGATACTCGCGTTAAGCGCCGAGGATCATTACGTGCGAGTCAGGACCGATCGCGGTCAGGCTTTGATTCTGATGAATCTTGGCGATGCCATCGCAGCGCTCGGCCCCGAGAGCGGCGTGCGCATTCACCGCTCGCACTGGATCGCCTACGACTTGGTGGCGAGCGCGACGCGCTGCGGCGTTCAGCTCAACGAAGCAACTTTACTGCCGATCAGCCGCGCGGGGTGGAAGCAGCTGAGGGAGCATGCGGAGAGAGCGTTGAGGTGAGTGGTAACGCCCTCAGTAATTGCGAGGGAAACGAAGCAATCGCGGGCAGACGCAAAATTTACTTGGATTAGTCGTCGCTTCTGGGCGGACCTGCAGAAGGCTGGGACCGAAAACGCCTTCAACTCGCAGCGGCATACGGCTTATTGTTCTATCCTGATTCGGACGGCTGTCATGACCACGTTTGCCTCATTCAGAAAGTGTGACTTGCAAGTTCATTCCTGTCGGGATCCCGGCTGGCAGGGAGCACGTGCGATTGGACTTGGCGACACATTGAACAATGGGACGTCCGCTACCGAAGCAGAAGTTGAAACGGCTCGCCAGATTTGGGCGAAAGCCTAATTGACAGATGCGAGGCGCGAGGCCTTCGAGCCATTGCCATAACCGATCACCACGAAATGGTGATGGTCAAATATGCAATCGATGAAGTAAAGCGCCGGATTAGTACTGATGATGATCCCGACTTATGGATTTTCCCGGGCATGGAGCTAACTCTACAAGGCGGATGTCAATGCATAATCTTGTTCGACTGTGATCTTGAGCCTCGGTGGTGGATTCAAGCGAAGGGTAATCTTGGCATCAACCATGCTGGCATCGATTATCAAGGAAGCAAGGGCGCACCCGTTGCCCAGCTTTCTTATCCCTATGTCGAGATTCCCTCTAAGCTCGATCCAATCCCGCAGCTCAAAGGGCGATACATCGTTTTGCCAAACGTTTCCGATGGAGGCCAGCACACAGTTGCTACCAGTGGCGAGCACAAAAACTTCCGCGAGATGACGTATGTTGGTGGCTATCTGGATAAAGGGCAGAACATCGGCACGATCAACACACGACTACGCACGCGGCTGTCCGGAGAGGATGGTAAGTGGGGTAACCGCTTCATCTATCCGCTTCCAACAAGCGATTCCCGCGAGGCCGGGTATCCGGAACTTGGTTCTAATAGCACATGGATTAAAATCTCTGACCGAACTGCCGAATCGCTGAGGCAAGCTTTTTTAGGCTGGAAGTCGCGCATCACACTTGATGCACCCAGCTACCCAACCGTGGTCGTAAGGTCCTTGCATATCAAAGGCACCAGCCCCCTCGCTGAATCCGCAATCCACTTCAGTCCGGAATTCAACGCGATCATCGGAGGTCGTGGTTCTGGCAAGAGTACTTTACTTGAATACGTGGCGTTTGGTCTCGGAC
>JAFAVH010000023.1 GCA_019242655.1 Methylobacteriaceae bacterium | reverse complement strand
ACCGCGGCACGCGGTCTCGGCCAGGCGGGGGTGCAGTTGATCGCTGCGCCCCGGGCAACCGGCGGACATCCGCGTTGGGAGGTCGCGACGCGGATGGCCGCGATCGCGGCCGGCGCGTTCGTTGTGACGGCGAACCGCCGCGGCGGCAGCCTCGCCGGCGGCAGCTGGATCGTGGCGCCGGACGGCGACATCCTTGTTCGCAGCGACGAACGCAATCCGATCGTTTCCCTCGACATCGATCTGGCGGCGGCCGATGCCGCCAAGCAGACCTATCCGCGCAATGTCGGGGATTGAAGGCCGAGGAGCTGCTGCCGATGATGATCGAGGAGCTGACCTATCTCACTTCGGCCGAAGAATTGCGGCCGCCCTATCTTCCGCCGTCGACGCTGATGCGCGCCAAGCAGCTCGATCGGCTGGATCGGCATTGTTGCAACTTCATCTCGCGAGCGCCGCTTGTCATTATCGGATCGTCGCATCCTGAGCGTGGCCACGATGTCAGCCCGCGCGGCGACGCGCCGGGTTTCGTGCATATTTTCGATCCCCGTCATCTGGCGATACCGGATCGGCCCGGCAATAACCGCCTCGACACCATCGAGAATCTTCTGGTCAATTCGGCGATTGGTCTGCTGTTCATCATTCCCGGCATCGAGGAATTGCTGCGGGTCAACGGCACCGCGCGCCTGACGCGCTCCGAGCCGTTTCTCCAGTCCATGTCGGTCGACGGCAAGTCGCCAAAGCTTGCGATCGTCGTTACCGTTGCCGAAGCGTTCCTTCACTGCACCAAGGCGCTGAAACGCAGCCGCCTCTGGAAGGACGACTATCGGCTGGATCGCGCCGCGCTGCCGTCGCTCGGACAGATGATTTCCGACCAGACCACGCCTGCCAGTCTTTCCGTCAAGGACATCGAGGCGCGAATTGATGCCGACGCCAGGGAAAATCTCTACTGAAATCCCGACAAGAGAGAACGACGATGAAGTTGAGGCTGATACGCAACGCGACGCTCAAGCTCGATATCCTGGGCAGGACCATCCTGGTCGATCCGTTTTTTGCGCCGAAGGGCACGCGGCCGCCTCTGGCCGGCCGCGCCCATAATCCGCTGGTCGATCTGCCCGCCAGCACCGACGAAATCCTGAGCGGGGTCGAGCTCGTGATCGTCTCTCATCTGCACGCGGATCATTTCGATCCCGTGGCGCAGTCGCTGGTGCCGAAACATCTGCCGCTGATCTGCCAAACGGGAGACGAAGACAAGATCCGCTCGTTCGGCTTCAGCAACGTGACGCCGCTTATCGAGCCGATCGATTGGCAAGGTATTCTTATTGAACGACGCGAAGGCAGCCACGGGCTCGGGCCTGTCGTCAAGAAGATGGGTTCAGTGATGGGTTTCAGCCTCATGGCAAGGAACGAGCCCGCGCTCTATTGGGCCGGCGACACCGTGCTCTACCCGGCAGTCGAGTCGATCATCGATGAAACGCGGCCCGATGTGGTGATTATCCACCCCTGCGGAGCCCGCTGGGAGGGCGACCTGATCACAATGGACGCTGAGCAGGCCGTGGCGATATGCCGTTTGGCGTCGAACGCCAGTGTCGTGGCAACCCATATGGACGCGCTCGATCACGCGACGGTCACGCGCGATGACCTGAGACGGTACGCCTGGAGCAGGGTATCACGCGGCAGCTTCTGATCCCGGACGATGGAGCGGAGCTTGCGTTCGAATAGGGATTGCTCCCGATCAGCCCGCGCCGTCGTGAGAAAAAATGCCCAGATCGGCGCCTCAGGACGAGGAATTTGCGCCGGAAAGGACCTCCCTTTGAAGCGGCCGATCGGAGGATAGCGCTCGCTTCGTGACGCGTAAAAGAGCTTGCCGTTTTATTGACGCGTCGACGGCACAGCCCGACGATGACGGACGCAAGCGGAGGCGGCCGGGATCGATGCGCATCGTGGCCGTAACGGTGCCTGCTGCGACCGCTCCCAGCCGCCACTCATCAAGGCTTAGCTCATGACAGCTCTCGTTTCTCGCCGCCGTTTTCTAGCCGGCAGACGACGTCGAATGGCGCATCCTCGCGAATCTTTGCCAACCGATCTTCATCGATGACCG
>JAFAVH010000400.1 GCA_019242655.1 Methylobacteriaceae bacterium | reverse complement strand
TGGTGGAACTTGAAATCCAGCGCCTGCGAGACGCTCCTGCGTGGACCGCTGGCGGCACAATATTACTACGTCTATGCCATGGATGAGCGCGGCGGCGAGTGGAAGGGCAAGGCCTTCATGTGCACGCGCGATCGCGAGTTCCACATCGATGGCCGCGAGGATTGTTTCGTGCGCGGCTTCGATCGAACCGGCTTCTTCGAGATCGACACCGGCAAGGACGCCAAGAACTGGACGGTGCAGTTGACGGATACGGGTCAGGCCCGAAATCCGTAAGCTCGCCACCCCCGGAGCTCATGCATGAGACGGCTGCGCCGTTGTAAAATCGTCGCGACTCTCGGCCCTGCATGTGTCGATCAGCAGACCATGCTCGATCTTTATCGCGCCGGCGCCGATCTCTTCCGCATCAACATGAGTCATTCCGATCACGCGACGATGCGCGAGCGCGTGCAGATGATTCGGAACATCGAAAAGCAAGTGCGCCGGCCGATCGGCATTCTGCTTGATTTACAGGGACCGAAATTGCGTATCGGCGAATTCGCCGAAGGTGCCGTTTATCTGACGAAAGGTGCGGAGTTCACGCTCGATTCCGATCCCGCGCCCGGCAACGCAGATCGCGTGCGCCTGCCGCATCCGGAAATTTTGAGCGCGCTGCATCCTGGCAATACCGTTCTCATCGACGACGGCAAGGTGCGTCTTCACATTGTCGAGGCATCGCGCGAGAAGGCGATGGCGGTCGTCGACGTTCCGGGAAAAATCTCCAATCGCAAGGGCGTCAGCCTGCCGGATACGGAAATCCCGGTCTCGTCGATGACGGAAAAGGATCACGCCGATCTCGATGCGGGTTTGAACGAAGGTGTCGACTGGGTGGCGGTCTCCTTCGTGCAGCGCCCCGACGACATCGCGGAGGTGAAGAAATTCGCGCGCGGCCGGGCGCTGGTCATGGCGAAGATCGAGAAGCCGCAAGCGATCAACCGGCTCGACGAAATCATGGAAATGTCGGACGCGTTGATGGTGGCGCGTGGCGATCTCGGCGTCGAAATGCCGCTGGAGAAGGTGCCTGGTTTACAGAAACGCATGACGCGTCTCGGCCGCCGCTTTGGCAAGCCGGTCGTTGTCGCGACGCAAATGCTCGAATCGATGATTTCTTCGCCGGTGCCGACGCGCGCGGAAGTGTCGGATGTCGCAACCGCCGTCTTCGAAGGCGCCGACGCGGTGATGCTTTCGGCGGAAAGCGCGTCGGGTCAGTTTCCGGTCGAAGCGGTCGCGACCATGAATCGGATCGCCGAGGAGGTGGAGAAGGATTCCGTCTATCGCACGGTTATCGAGGCGCAGCGCGCCGCAGCGCCCGATCCGACCGGCGCGGATGCGATTGCGATGGCGGCGCGCGATGTCGCCGAGACGCTCGAGCTCAAAGCGGTCTGCGCCTGGACGTTTTCGGGCTCGACGGTATTCCGTCTCGCGCGCGAGCGCCCGCAGCCCCCGGTGCTTGCATTGACGCCGAACGCCGCGACGGCGCGGCGCCTGTCGCTGGTCTGGGGCGTGCATGCCGTCGTCACCCGAGACGCGCACGATCTCGACGATATGGCGAAACGCGCCTGCAAATTCTCCAATCGCGAGGGTTTTTCGCAGGAAGGCGACCGCGTCATCATTGTCGCGGGCGTACCGTTCGGCACGCCCGGCGCAACGAACATGGTGCGCATCGCTTTTGCCGGCGCAGAAAGCTAGCAATCCACCTGTCGCCAAGATGGATTGCTTCGCTTCGCTCGCAATGACGTTCGTCTACGGCTGTCCTGTGCCGCCGGCCGACCCATACACCTGCCCCGTTGCAAAGCTCGCGTCCGCTGCGGCGAGCTGCACGTAGATCGACGCGAGTTCGCCCGGCTGTCCCGGCCGGCCGAGCGACGTCATGCCGCCGAATTTCTCGAGCTTTTCCTGGGTTGCGCCGCCGCTCACCTGTAACGGTGTCCAGATCGGACCCGGCGCGACGGCATTGACGCGGATGCCTTTCGGCGCAAGCTGCTTTGCCAGCGACTTCACGTAATTCATCGTCGCCGCTTTCGTTTGCGCGTAATCGTAGAGATCGGGCGAGGGATCGTAGGCCTGCTCCGACGCCGTGCCGATGATCACCGAACCCGGCTGAAGATGCGGCAGCGCCGCTTTGATGATCCAGAACGGCGCGTAGATGTTCGTTTTCATCGTCGCATCGAAATCCTCAGTGCTGATGTCGAGGATCGATTGCCGCGTCTGCTGGCGGCCCGCATTGCTGACGACAATGTCGAGGCCGCCGAGGCCTCGCACGGCTTCGTCAACGAGCCGTTGGCAGAATGCCTCGTCGCGGAGGTCGCCGGGAATCGCAATTGCCTTGCGGCCGGCCTCTTTCATCAGCGCAATCACGTCGCGCGCATCCGGCTCTTCCGTCGGGAAATAGTTGATCGCGACGTCGGCGCCTTCGCGCGCATAAGCGATTGCGGCGGCGCGGCCCATGCCGGAATCGCCGCCGGTGATCAGCGCCTTGCGCCCCGCAAGCCGGCCGGAGCCTTTGTACGTCTTCTCACCGTGATCCGGCGGCGGGTTCATTTTGCCGGCAAGGCCGGGCCATTCCTGCTGCTGACGCTGAAACGGGGGACGCGGATATTTCTTGGTGGGGTCTTCCAACGGCATGATAGTTCCTGTCGCATTTGAAGCAGGTGTTTGCGCCGATGCGGCGCCATCGATTGCGGCAACGAGACCTGTCGCAAGTCCGCCGACGAGAAGCCGGCGCGCCGCGTCCGGGTTTTCTGTTTTCATAGTGATCTCCGCGAGGTTGCGAGGATGAACGCCGATCTTCGCATTGCGTTCACACGGGCAAGCGCCGCGCTGCTGTCGCATTAACCTGGGATAAGTTTGGCTTGACCTTGCGGACCGCGCCTGTTTCAACGCGCGCTCTTCCCGTCCGCTCCGGAGTTTCGTCCATGTCGCAATGGCCCGTTCACGCGCGCATCACCGGCCCAATCGTAATGATCGGCTTCGGCTCGATCGGGCGCGGCACATTGCCGCTGATCGAGCGCCATTTCAATTTCGACAAGTCGCGCTTCACGGTGATCGATCCCGACGATTCCGATCGCGCACTGCTCGATCAACGCGGCATCCGCTTCGAGCATCTTGCAATCACGCGCGAGAACTATCGCGACGTGCTTGGCAGATTGTTGAAAGAGGGCGAGGGTCAGGGGTTCTGTGTCAATCTCTCCGTCGACACGTCGTCGCTCGACATTATGAAGTTCTGCCGCGAGATCGGCGTGCTTTATATCGACACCGTCATCGAGCCGTGGCCCGGCTTTTATTTCGACAAATCGCTTGGGCCGGAAGCGCGCTCGAATTACGCGCTGCGCGAGACGGTTCTCGAGGCGAAACGCGAGCGGCCCGGCGGCACGACGGCTGTGTCCTGCTGCGGCGCCAATCCCGGCATGGTCTCGTGGTTCGTCAAGCAAGCAATGCTCAATCTCGCCGCCGATCTCGGCGACGCGAATGCGGAGCCCGCGTCGCGCGAAGAGTGGGCGGAGCTTGCGCAGCGGCTCGGCGTGAAGGGCATCCACATCGCCGAGCGCGACACGCAATATGCAAGACAACACAAGCCGCTCAACGTGTTCGTCAACACCTGGTCGGTCGAGGGCTTCCTGTCGGAAGGCATGCAGCCCGCCGAGCTCGGTTGGGGCACGCATGAGAAATGGATGCCGGATAACGCCGGCTCTCACAATTCAGGCTGCGGCGCCGCGATCTATCTGAAGCAGCCCGGCGCCAATACGCGCGTGCGCTCGTGGACGCCGACGCCGCGCGCGCAATATGGATTTCTGGTCACCCACAACGAATCGATCTCGATTGCCGACTATTTCACGCTGCGCAATTGGCTGGGACGCGCGAGCTATCGCCCGACCTGCCATTACGCCTACCACCCGTGCGACGACGCAGTCTTGTCGCTGCATGAATTGTTCGGACGCGCCGGAATCGTGCAGCCGGACAATCACATTCTCACCGAAAACGAGGTTGTCTACGGAATCGACGAGCTCGGCGTGCTTCTATACGGCCACAAGAAAAACGCCTATTGGTATGGCTCGCAACTGTCGATCGAGGAGACGCGGCGTATCGCGCCGTATCAGAACGCGACGGGCATGCAGGTCACCTCCGCCGTGCTTGCCGGAATGGTGTGGGCGCTGGAAAATCCGGAAGTGGGGATCGTCGAGGCCGACGAGATGGATTTCCGCCGCTGCCTCGAAGTGCAGCGGCCGTATCTCGGGCCGATGGTCGGCGCCTATACGGACTGGACGCCGCTCACCGACCGGCCCGGCTTGTTTCAAGAAGATATCGACACGTCCGATCCCTGGCAGTTCCGCAACGTGCTGGTGCGCTAGCTTTAAGCCGAGAGCCGCTTCCGCGCAGCGCGATGCTGCGCGTGCGTGATGGCAACGGCGAGCGCGTCGGCGGCATCGGCTGTGCTGGCGTCGCTCTTTGGCAAAAGAATCCGCACCATCATCGCGACCTGCGTCTTCTCGGCGTGACCGGCGCCGACGACGGTCTTTTTGATGAGATTTGCCGCATATTCCGCGACGTCCAGTCCGGCGAGCGCCGGCACGGCAAGCGCGATGCCGCGCGCATGTCCGAGCTTTAATGCCGATTGCGGATCGCGGTTGACGAAGGTCTCTTCCACCGCAGCTTCATGCGGCGCGTGCGCGGCAATGATTTGTGCGAGTCCTTCATGCAGCTGACGCAACCGTGCCGCCGTGGTCAGCCGGTCGTCAGAACGCACGCAGCCGCAGGCAACGAAAAATAGCTGCGAGCCCTGCGCCTCGATAACGCCCCAACCGGTGGTGCGGAGACCCGGATCGATGCCGATGATGCGAATCGGGTCGGGAAGCATGTGCGATCGTAGCACAATCCTGCGCTGGCGCCGGACCGCGCACCGGTCCGATGCTCATCACGCACCCATTTTGGCGACGAGCGCGTCCGAGACTTCGAAATTGGCGTAGACGTTCTGCACGTCGTCATTGTCTTCGAGTGCGCCGACGAGCTTCAGGATTTTCTCACCGGCTTCGTCGTCCACAGAAATCGTGTTCTGCGGCCGCCAGACAAGCGCGGCCTTGCGTGGCTCACCGAACTTTTGTTCCAGCGCCTGTGCGACGTCGCGCAAGGATTCGAGCGTCGTGATGACCTCGTGCCCGTCCTCCGACGTCGACACGTCCTCGGCGCCGGCGTCGAGCGCGGCTTCCAGCACCGCGTCTTCGCTCGCGACCTTGCGGTCGAACTCGATCAGCCCGACGCGATCGAACATGAACGAGACCGCGCCCGTTTCTGCGAGCGACCCTCCGGCCTTGGTGAAATAGGAGCGTACCTCGCCGGCGGTGCGGTTGCGGTTGTCCGTTAGGGCCTCGACAATCACGGCAACGCCGCCCGGCGCGTAACCCTCGTAGCGCACCTCATCGTAAGTCTCGGCGTCGGCGCCTGATGCTTTCTTGATCGCGCGCTCGATATTGTCCTTCGGCATGTTCTCGGCACGCGCGGCAATGACCGCGGCGCACAGCCGCGCATTCATCGCAGGATCGGGCAGGCCCATCTTGGCCGCCACCGTGATTTCACGCGCGAGTTTGGAGAAGAGCTTGGAGCGGATCGCGTCCTGCTTGCCCTTCTTGTGCATGATGTTCTTGAACTGACTGTGCCCAGCCATCGAATTCCTCAGGTTTAAGCTGCCGCGCGGCCCGCAA
>JAFAVH010000362.1 GCA_019242655.1 Methylobacteriaceae bacterium | reverse complement strand
TGGCGCTCGGCATTGTCGATGAAGACATGGACCTCGGCCGTGTTGCGCGAAGGCCGGTTGCCGGAGCCGGAGAAGATCACGTCGTCCATCGCCGAGCCGCGCATGGACTTGAAAGAATTCTCGCCCATGACCCAGCGCAGGGCGTCTGTGATGTTCGACTTGCCGCAGCCGTTCGGCCCGACGATGCCGGTCAGCCCCGGCTCGAAATGGAAGTCGGTCGGCTCGACGAAGCTCTTGAAGCCGAGGAGGCGGAGTTTTTCGAACTTCATTTTTGACCCGGCGCGGGCGCCTAGGCGCGCCGCGAATCACTTAAGTGGCCGATATGGCATCACTTCTACCCGATTTAAGCCGTCATAAAGGCGGAGCCTGCGCAAGGCTTGTCAGCCAATTTGCTGGGGATGGGAGCGGACGCCTTCCCGCCCTCATCCCGAAACAATTCGTTACAAAACGCGGCATTGCGACATCAGCGGGAAAACGACGGGGGCGACAAAGCCGGCGTCCGAACACGGAGACGCCACGTGCTGCCCACCTCGCCTTTATCGAACAACCTCGCCGAATATGATCGGCCAAGCCCGGCCGCACTCCCGCGCATCCGCGCACGTCCGATTGCGATCGTCCCGGCATATAGCCCCTCGGCAAGAGCACCGTCCCGTAAACGGCTTCCCACCCTTTCCGATGCCATGATCGAAGGGCTGCTTGCCGCGATCGTCCTCGTTTGCTCGCTCGCGCTTTTTGCTCCGTTATTCCTACTGCCGCTCCGCGACATCAGCGACGCCGCGAGATGCCGCGGGCGCATCTACCAGGACCCGGTGACGAGCACGCTGCACACGATGGCCGGAGCCTACATCGACGAGCGTGATCCGTGGCGCAAAGTCGTGGTCTGCGGCGGCAAGACCTATCCCCTCGTCGCGGCCGAATTGCCTGGAACGGCGTTCCCGCGCCCGTGAGCATTCCGGCGGCGCGTGTTATCAGCTTGCAAATGCGCGAGCCGCAGATCCTCGTGGTCGAGGATGATTCCGAAATCGCCGGCCTGGTTGCCCGTTATCTCAGGGATAATGGCTGCCATGTTGCGACGGCCGGCAACGGACGCGAGATGGATTGCGCCATCGCCGTAAATGCGCCCGACCTTATCGTGCTTGACCTCAATCTCCCTGAGGAAGACGGGCTCAGCATTTGCCGGCGCCTGCGCGCGACGTCAGATGTCGCGGTCATCATGCTCATCGCCAAGGGCGAGGAGATCGATCGCATTATCGGGCTGGAAATGGGCGCGGACGATTATTTGCCGAAGCCGTTCAATCCGCGCGAGCTTCTGGCGCGCATCCGCGCGGTGATGCGACGGAAAGAATTCTCGACACATCAGGCAGATGGAATTGCGCAGGGTTATGCGTTCGCGGGCTGGCGGCTCGATCCGGCATTGCGGCGCCTCACCGACCCGCAGGGCGCAATCGTGACGCTCACTGCGGCGGAATTCGATCTCCTGCAGGCTCTCGCGGAACGTCCCAACCGCGTGCTGTCGCGCGATCAGCTTCTCGATCTGACGCAAGGACGCGCGACGTCGGGTCCATTCGATCGCAGCATCGACGTCCTCGTCAGCCGGCTGCGCCAGAAACTCGAGCGCAATGCGCGCGAGCCCGAGCTGATCAAGACGGTACGTTCCGGCGGCTATGTTCTTGCCTCGACGGTGGCGCGCGGGTGAGGCGTTTCTTTCCGAAAAAAATTGGCACGCAGATCGCGCTTCTGGTCGTCGCGGCGATCGTTGCTTATCACGCGATCTTCACGGCTTTCATCTTGCTCGGCCGCCGCCCGCCGGAGGATCATGCCGCGCCTGCAGTGGAACTCGCAATAGCGCTCACGCGACTCGTTGCCGCTCTTCCGGCCGACCAGCGCGCCGAAGCCGCCTCTCGATCGGCAGCCGCCGATCCGCATGTCAGACTTTATGTGCTTTCGCACGATCTGCCGGTCGCTTCCTCTACGACCGGCCGTGACGAAGAATTTCTGCGCAAAAAGTTGGGGTCCGGCTTTCAGGTCGAAAGCGCCGCTAACCTTTTCGGCGCTCTCAGCCGTTTTACGGTGCGCCTGTCGGATGGAACGCGCATCGCGGCGGAAGCGGATCACGCGCCGGGTCCGCCGCTGCCGCCGATATCGGGCTTGCTGCTCGGCACGCTGACTTTCATTGCGGTCAACATGATCATGCTCTCGCTCTGGGCATCGCGGCAATTGACAAAGCCGCTCGCGCGCATTGCCCGTGCAGCGGAGGAATTATCGCTTGAGGATAGAACCGATCTTCCCGAAAGCGGACCGGAAGAAGTGCGCATCCTGGCGCGTGCATTGAACCACCGGCGTGCGCGAATCCAATCGATGGTCGAGGATCGAACGCGCATGCTCGCGGCCATCGGGCATGATTTGCGCACGCCGATCACGCGGTTGCGGCTCAAGGCCGAGTTCATCGGCGATGAAGCCGCGCGCACGCCCATTCTGCGCGATCTTGAGCAGATGAACGCGATGGTGCACGGCGCATTGTCCTACTTGCGCGAGGGCAGAGCGGGCAGAAAGCCGGAAGCTGCGGATGTCGCAACGCTCGTGCGTACGATCTGCGACGAATTCTCCGACATGGGCCACGACGTCCGCTATGCCGGTCAAGATCACGTGATTGCCCCTGTCTACACCGAGGGTTTGCAGCGCGCCGTGACCAATTTGGTCGACAACGCTGTGAAACACGGGACCGCGACGACAGTATGTCTGGAGGACGGCGAGAACGGCATGTGCATCTCCGTCGCCGATGATGGACCAGGACTTCGGGATGAGGACAAAGAGAAGGTGGTGAAACCGTTTGCGCGAGGCGATGACGCACGTTCCTTGGAAGGAGATGCTGGATTCGGACTCGGACTTGCCATTGCGGATGCGGTCGCCCGCGCACATGGAGGTAGGCTCACGCTGCTCGACAATGCGCCGCGCGGCCTCGTTGCGAAAATCGAACTCAAGCCCGCCTCGCTCGCCACCGAATAGACCGGCCTCAGAAACAATTCATTACAAGAAGGAGGCTTGCCGCAATCCTCCTGAAAAGCTGAGGCTGCAAAAGCTCCTCGTGACAGGAGCCGGCATGAACCTGCACCTCATTCTCGTCGTCTTAAGCTGCCTCTCGACCTATGCGCGCGACTTTCCGACGCTCGCCTTTAGCGCGGTCGTCGTGCTCGCCACGGCGTGCGGTCTCGCCGCCCTGTATGGATTTGAATGGATGCACCGGCGGTTACGGGCCCGCGGCGCAATCTTCAGCGCCCGCGCTCATAGCTCGCGCCGATGACACGATTTGCTCATCCCATCGGCGTGCTGGTGATCGCGATCCTCATCGCCTCGCTGAGCTTTGGTGCTGGCGCGAGTTTAAGGCGTGACGCCGGCGCTTCCGGCAAAGCAAGCCCAAACCAGCACCTGGCGAGACGAATGGCGATCGAGTCGCAAGCGCGCCAGGGACGCTATGACACGGTCGTTTTCGGCGACAGTATCGTCGAGTTCGCCGCCATCGACACTTTCTGCGGAAAGCGGGTCCTGAATGCCGGCCTCGCGGGAGCGAGGATTGAGGACGTGCTTAGTCTCGCGCCGTCGATAGTTCAAACAGCACATCCGGCGCATGCAATCGTTGCCGTGGGCATCAATGATGCTGCGAGGCAGTTCAGAACGGGGGCTTTGAGTTTCGCGGTCTCGTACGAGCACCTCATGCAATATCTGCGATCCACCGGCGTATCTTTGCAGGTCGCCATGATCGCGCCGATTGGAGAAGAGATAGGCGCTAGCGGCGGCCCATATGATGCCGCCTATAGGTCCGAACTTAACGACAAGATTTCTGCTCTTGCGCGTGAGTTCTCTTTGTCGGCGATCCCATTTGACCGATTGCCGCGGACGGATTCAGGCGCTCTGGCGCCTGAACTCACGACAGATGGCGTTCACTTGAGCGCTGAAGGATACGACGAGTGGCAGAAGACTCTTGCCCGGCACATTTGCGGGCGACCTGAGCGCTAATAATTCGGCGCGCTCCTAAGGCTCGCCGAAGCCAACATCACCTCCCCAAGCGCGGGATCTCGATCGTCGGCGTGCCCGGCGGAGCGTCGGTGATCCGGTTCCGCTGCGGCTTGCCGATGCGGTATTCGGCGTCATAGCGCAGCAAAATCGCTGCGGTGCGCGCATCGACGAACACGACATCGGGCACCGTCTTCGGCCCGCCAATCACGTACGATCCGTCGAACGACAGGACGCAGGAATCGCCTGGAACGAAAGAGCCGTCAGGGCAGAGCGTCTCGGCACGCGCCGCGCCCGCAAGAGCAGCGAAGGCGAGCGCTAGGATTAGTCCGCGCATAGCTGTCTCCTAACGTCCAATCATCGGATAGTCGCAACGCCCGTCCGCGGCCTTGAAATAAGGCGGATCGCAGGGCGACGTATCACGCGCGCAAAGCGGGACGCAGGCGTTCTGCGAAGGCGCGTAAACGGTGCGGCCTTCCTGGTAGGGTTCCGCATGACGCGTGCGATATTGCGACTGCGCGGCGGCGGGCAGCGCGGCGACAAGCGCAGCGGCTGCGAAAAGATGTGCGGCGGCGATTTTCATCGGCGAGTTCTCCGCATGGAGGTGCTGCCGAGATAGGTAGGCCGGGAAAAGCGCGCGGCAATGCCGCGTTAATCCTTCGGCTTGCGCGACTTCTTCGGCGCGACGCCGGCGCTCTCCTTGAGCTGCGTCTTCAGGTCCACCGGCCGGTGATGCTTTTCCAAGAGATCGCCGAAAGCTTCGTCGGCGAGCTGCTGAAACGAGCGGCGGCGTTCCTGGCGCAAAAGGTTAATCGCCGCCCAGGTCTCGTCGTCGAACTGCACGCGTTTGCCGATCATCGCTTGCCCCTGCCCTGCGCGTTGAACATCGTCCGTGCCTCGGCCGGCGGCAAGCGCAAGAGCTGTTGCAGGAGCGCACGCTCGATCGTGAAGTGCTGGTAATCGGCGTCGCGGAAGCGGCCGCCCCACACCGTGAATCCATGCGCGGCGAAGATTTGGGTCGCGCTCTCGGCCATGCCGGGACGCAGCGGCGTCCGCTTTGCATAAGGCGCGCCGGCCTTCGGCACGAGCACGCGTACGCCGTCGACGCGATCGTAGGACGGATTTTGCACCGGATTGATGTCGATTGCGGCGCCGTAAGCGTGCATCGACACCGAATTCGTGCCGACGACGCGGCGGTCGTTAAACGCCGAGGTGTTGTTGGCCTCGATCGACGCATCGTCGTCGCCATTATACGCGTTCATGAGACGCGCCCGCGCGATGGGAAAGCGGCGCGCCTTCAATTCGGCGAAGATTGCGGCGGCCTGATCGGCGAGCGCGTCGAGCACGACAAGTTCGCCGTCGCCGTGCTCGCGGCCGGCGAAATCGACATAGGTAAAACGCACGAGTGCCAAGCGCTCGCAGCCGACAGGCGCATTGGCGCCCATGACGCGATGCGCTTTCATGTCGGCGCAAAGCGCTGAGGAAATCGGAGTGATGGAATCCGCATGCGCAACGACCGGAGAAAGTGCCGGCGCCAGCGCGAGAACCAGCGCTCGGGAGATTGCGCGCGGAGCAATCATGACCCGCGCATCATTTGCGCAATGAGTTTGCCCGGCCGTGCTTCGCGCCCGAGTTGCTCCATGCCGCATTGACGCGGCGCTTTGTCCGGGCGCCAACGCACGATGCCGGTGCCGTGACGAAAGCGGTTGCCGGTGACGTGATCGTAGCGCACTTCGACGACGAGCTTCGGCTTTAAGGGCTGCCATTCGGTCGAGCGCTCGGTGCTCCAGCGGCTTGGCGCGCCCGGCGCATTGCCGTCGAAACCGGGCGGACCGATCAGCTTTTCGAGCGTCTTCGTCAGTGCCGGCTTGTCGCTGCTGGCGATTGCCGAGGTGAAGCCGACGTGATCGAGCTTGCCTGCATCGTTGTAGAGACCGAGCAGGAGCGAGCCGACACGCCGCGCGTTGCTCTCGTAGCGGAAACCGCCAACGACACAATCGGCCGTGCGCATGCGCTTCACTTTCAGCATGGCACGCTCGCCCGGCCGACACGGCTCGTCGATGCGTTTGGCGACGACACCGTCGATCGCGCCGCCCGCTGTGTCGAGCCAGCGCTGTGCATCGGCACGCTTGCGCGTATAGGGCGAGAGCCGCAGATACGCGCTGCCCGCCGCCACGGCGTACGCTTCTTCGAGCGCGACGCGGCGATCGGTGAGCGGCAGCTTGGCGAGATCGGGCCGGCCGGGAAGCGCCAGCGCATCGAACAGGATCAGAAACGCCGGCGTTTCGCGCGCGAGTTTGCGAATGCGGCTCTCTGCCGGATGCAACCGCATCTGCAGCGCATCGAAGGAAAGCACGTCGCCGTGCGCAATCGCGAGCTCGCCGTCGAGCACGAACGGATCGAGCGGCACGTCGCGCAAACCGGCGACGATCTCGGGAAAATAACGCGCAAGCGGCTTGCCGCTCTTGGCGCGCAGATCGACGTCGCTGCCCGAGCGAAACGCGAGACAGCGAAAGCCGTCCCATTTCGGTTCGAATTGCCAGCCCAGTTCATCCGGAAGCCCGGCGACGAGATGCGCCTCCATGGGCGCAAGCGAGCCGGGATCGTTCGCCGGTTCGCTTTTGTCCGCCTTACGCTTCGCCTTCACCTGCGCAGCGTGGAATCCGGCCCGCGCAGCATGGTGAAGAAACGAATCTGCTCGTTCGGATCGTCGCGGAACAGACCGGTGAAATGGCTGGTCGTGGTCGACGTTCCTTGCTTACGGATGCCGCGCATCGACATGCACATATGCTCGGCCTCGACCACCACGGCGACGCCGCGCGGGTCGAGATGGTCTTGAATCGCCTGCACGATCTGCACCGTCATCGTCTCCTGCGTCTGCAGGCGACGCGCGAAGACGTCGACGAGCCGGGCAAGCTTCGACAGGCCGACGACACCGCGGTTCGGGTAGTAGCCGATATGCGCCCTGCCGACGAAGGGCAGCATGTGGTGCTCGCAATGCGACGCGAACGGGATGTCGCGCACGAGCACCATATCGCCGTAGCCCTCGACCTCCTCGAACACGCGCGCCATCAGGGCGTCGGGGTCTTCGCGATAGCCTTTGAACAATTCGAGATAAGCTTCGGCGACGCGCCGCGGCGTATCGACAAGACCCTCGCGGGTGGGATCGTCGCCCGCCCAGCGGATCAAGGTCCGCACCGCGGCCTCGGCCTCCTCGCGGCTGACGCGGGGATGCGGGAGCGCCTCTTCCGCCTCACGGTTGCGCACCGCATTGGCTTCCCGCGACCGCGCCGACAAAGCCTTCACCACAGCATCCATGAAGCTCTCCCGAGATGCGAGCCTCCTCTCGGCCTTCGCACCCGCGTTGTCGATGACTATATACGATCGGGCACAGGGATTTCAGCCCGGCCCGTCCGCAGACCTATTCATGCTCAACGACATCTACAACAAGCGCATCCTCGAACTTGCCGCAGATATCCCGCGGCTTGGACGACTCCACGGGCCGCAAGGTTCCGCGACCGCGCACTCGAAGCTCTGCGGATCGACGGTGACGGTCGACCTCAGTCTGAGCGACGGACGGGTCAGCGATTTCGCCCATGACGTGAAGGCCTGTGCGCTCGGCCAGGCCTCCTCTTCGATCATGGCGCGCAATGTGATCGGTTCGACGCCGCAGGAGCTGCAGGAATTGCGCGACAGCGTCCGCAAGATGCTGAAGGAGAACGGCGCGCCGCCGAGCGGCCGCTGGGCCGACATTAGCGTGCTCGAACCGGTGCGCGATTACAAAGCGCGCCACGCCTCGACGATGCTGACCTTCGATGCCGTGGTCGAAGCATTGAACCGCATCGCGGCTGCGAAAACGCCCGCCGCAGCGGAATGAGCGGTCATGCAAGCGCGCGATGGCACGTCGCCGCCGCGCGGGGGACAATCCGCCTCTATCAGCTGACGCTTTCCGGGCTCGTCGGACGCGCCTGCCGCCACTTGCCGACCTGCTCCGATTACGCATCCGAAGCGATCGAACGGCATGGATTGTGGGCCGGCGGCTGGATGGGAGTTGCCCGCATCTGCCGTTGCCACCCTTGGGGCACGCACGGATACGATCCGGTCCCCATGAGCAAAGCGGCTAGCGCGCGCCCGTTTCTCCCGTGGCGTTACGGAACGTGGCGCGGACCGCTTGCCTGCGAGGAGGTCGGCGCATCGAACTCCGGCTCCGGTTCGGGCTCCGCGGCAAGCCGCTGATCCGGCATCGGATCGAAGAACGAGAAGGCGAACATCCCGAACAGGAAGCCGCCGATATGTGCTTCCCACGCGACCGAGGCATCGCCGACACCGAGCGGCCGGGCGAAGGCGCCGAACAATATGTTGCAACCGAACCAGACCAAGAGGAACGTGAGCGCGCGGCCGTCGCGAAACACGCGCGCGAGCGGCAACGCGCGCACATAATAGGCGCCATCGTCCGCGATCGAAAAATTGCGTCCCGGCCCGAGCGGCGCGCCGGGCTCGAAGGCAAAGCGCATTGCCGCCGCGACCGCTCCGGAAATTGCGGCCGAGGCGCCGACGACTGGCTCAAGTCCAAACGGGTGCACGACAAAAAAACCCGCCGCGCCGGCGATCCCCGAAAGGACGAAAAGGGCCGCGAACCGCATCGCCCCGAAACGGCGGGCCACCGCCGACCCGAAGGCGGCAAGCCAAAGTCCATTGAGGCCGAGATGGGTCCAGTCGCCGTGGAGGAACGTGTAGGTGACCGGGCTCCACCACGGCCAGCCGCCCTCGCCAAGGAAATAGCGGACCGTGCTTTCCGGTACGCCGGAATTAATCTCCTGGACGATCGCATCCGCAAGGCCGGCCGGCGCGAAATGATGTGAGAACCGCGCCGGAATGAAGCCGAACGTGGTGATCAGCCACGCATCCGTCTCGGCGGAAATCGAGTCCCGCGCCACCTGGACGACCGCGAAGGCGGCTAGCAGCGCCAGGATCACGCCTGGAAGATTGAAGACCGGCTGACGCTTGCTCAACCCACCGCTCCCTGCCGCCGGAAGGCGCCGAACATGGAGATTGCCCGAAGCCCGCGCAAGCACTGGCATGTCGTCTGCTCCACCCGGCCGATAGGCCCCCCGGGTAATCCGGGCAGTGCCGTTCCGGGACAGAAACGCTGCGCCAGACCGCAGGAGAGCAGGTAAAATGAGACAGCCGGCGACGCGGGAATTGTTTGCCTATTGGGATCGCCTCCGCAAAGGCCGCGCGGCTCCCGAACGGGCCGAAATCGACCCCGCCGCGATCCGCAACGTCCTTGCCGACACGTTTCTGCTCGAAATCGATTCTGCCTGCCTGTTTCCGATCCGCCTTTCCGGCACGCGCCTAAACGCACTCTGGCTCGCCGAGCAAAAGGGCCGCTCTTTCCTCGACCTTTGGGCCGAAGACGAGCGCCGCGACGCGATTGCCCTGATCCTCACCGTCCTCGACGGCACGCATCCGGTCATCGCCGGCGTCTCGGCTGCGCCCCCGGGACGCCCGGCGATGGACATGGAGATGCTGCTCCTCCCGCTCCGGCACAACGGGAAGACCCACGCCCGCGTGCTCGGCTGCATCACGCCGGGGGCTCGCGAACCCTGGTTTGGGCTGGTTGCCGCAGAGAAACTCGTGCTGCAGTCGATGCGGGTCATCGGGATCGGTGATCTTGACGATCCCGAGCCCCCGCGTTGGACGAATTCTGTGCAGACGCCGGTGGCACGGCGTGGCCACCTGACCGTTTATGCCGGCGGCGTGTAAAAAAATAACTCAACAATCTTAATGGCGTAATGGCCCCTTAACCCGCCCTGTCTAGGTTGATGCGAACGCCTGGAATAGGATCGGCAAGGTGCGGATGAACCTGAAGCTGCGTGTTGCTCAAAAGCCGATGGAGCAACGCCGTCATCAGCGGGTGAAGGTGACCGTTCTCGGCCGCTACATGCTGGCCGATAAACGGGAATACCCCTGTCAGACGCTCGACATGTCGGTCGGCGGCGTCTCGCTGTTCGCACCTGTGCGCGGCGCCCTCGGCGAGCGCGTCATCGTCTATCTAGACCAGCTCGGGCGGGTCGAGGGGCTAGTCTCCCGTCACACGACGAACGGCTTCGCGATCGCGATGTCATTGCCGGTGCTGAAGCGCGAGAAGCTCGCCGAGCAACTTACCTGGCTCATCAATCGTGACGCGCTTGGCATGGAGGAGGACCGTCGCCATGAGCGCGTGACCCCGCGCGCCACCCGCACGGTCCTGCGGCTCGGCGACGGGCAAACGCATCCGGTCAAACTTATCGACATATCGCTGTCCGGCGCGGCGCTCGCCACGGAGGTGCAGCCGGCACTCGGATCGACGGTTACGATCGGCCAGACGAGCGGCACGGTCGTGCGCCACTTCATGGGCGGCATTGCCGTCGAGTTCTTCCGCCCAATTCCGGTGGACGGTTTCAACGAGAACGTGACGCTTTAGCGTCAGCCTCAGAGCGGCTTCAGTCCGCGCGTATAGCGCTGCCAATTCTCCACATAGTGCGCGGCTGTCATCCGCATGCGTGTGATCGCCGCTTCATCCAAACTGCGCACGACGCGCGCCGGCGCACCGACGATCAGCGAGTTCTCCGGAAATTCCTTGCCCTCGGTGACGAGCGCCTTCGCGCCGACGAGACAATTGCGCGCAATGCGCGCTCCATTGAGAATGGTCGCGCCCATGCCGATCAAGCTGTCCTCGACAATCGTGCATCCGTGCAGAATGACATGATGGCCGATCGTGCAGCGCGGTCCGATGGTAATCGGGAAACCGGGATCGGTGTGGAGCATACAACCTTCCTGGATATTCGAACCGGCTCCGACCGTAATTTGCTCGTTATCGCCGCGAATCGTCGTCCCAAACCAGACGCTCGCGTCCTCTTCGATAACGACCTTGCCGATCACATGCGCGTCAGGCGCGACCCAATAGCGCCCGTTTGCGGGAACTTGCGGGGCAATCCCATCGAGAGAATAAAGCGGCATTTCGCTTAGAGATCTTCGAGATCGAAATCGAGGATGGCGATTTGCAGTGTGAAGCTTCGCGCGTTCGGATCGTCCGCGGAAATCACGCCGAGAAAATCTTCGCCTGAATTCAATTCGACCGAATCAGTCTTGCGTCCGCGCGGCACGATTTTCAGTTTGTCGTTTTCGAACAGCCGTCTGAGATAATCCTGCAGGACCGGCCGTTCGACCGGAATTTTCATCGCAAATGCAAACGAGCGATCGCCGTCCTCGTCGTCGACGCTGATATTGGCGATGACGCGCTGACCGAGATGAACATCGGCATCGTCGGGATTGCGCGGATTTAGCGTCACCCGAATGTCTTCATTGCCGAAAGAACGGCGCAGAAAATCCTGCAATTGCTGCAATTCGGTCTTGTTCAATCCCGCCAAATTGATCCCCCTGCGGCTGAAGCGCGGAGGGACGTGGTAAGCCCCTTCCGGGGCTCACGCAATCAACCGCGACGAATTGAGGTTTAGACCGCCGTTTCGGCCGGCTTGGCGGCGATGATCTGGTCCATGCTACGCGCCGGTTCCGCACATCCCGCCTCACCGACGACGCGAGCGGGAACGCCGGCGACGGTCTTGTTGTGCGGCACCGCCTGGAGAACGACGGAACCGGCCGCGACCCGCGAGCAGTGACCGACCTCGATATTGCCGAGGACGTTGGCGCCGGCGCTGAGA
Source organism: Methylobacteriaceae bacterium (assembly GCA_019242655.1). Lineage (GTDB taxonomy): Bacteria > Pseudomonadota > Alphaproteobacteria > Rhizobiales > Beijerinckiaceae > JAFASC01. Next base: position 6,658 of record JAFAVH010000362.1, on the reverse strand, counting down.
AGCACGCCATGGCGGATTTTCGGATGGCGGTCGCCGGTCTCCTTGCCCGTACCGCCAAGCGTCACACCCTGCAGCATGGAGACGTCATCCTCGACGACCGCCGTCGAGCCGATGACGATTCCGGTCGCGTGGTCGAGGAAAACGCCCTTGCCGATCACCGCAGCCGGGTTGATGTCGACCTGGAAAACCTCGGACGAGCGGCTCTGGAGGTAGAGCGCAAGATCGCGCCGGCCGGCCTTCCAAAGAGCATGCGCAAGACGGTACGCCTGAAGGGCGTGGAAGCCTTTGAAATAAAGAAGCGGCTCGATCAGCCGCGTGCAAGCCGGATCGCGATCGAACACCGCCATCGCATCGGCCCGGAATGCCTCTCCGATCGAGGAGTCCTGGCTGACTATATCCATGTAGATCTGGCGGATGAGATCGCTCGGAAGATCGCGATTTTCGAGTCGCGCCGCGACACGATGGACGACGACGGCCTCGAGCGTGTCGTGATTCAACACGTTCGCGAACATGAAGGCGCCAAGGTCCGGCTCAAGCCGGATCGCCTCTTCAGCTTCGAAGCGGACGCGCGCCAGCATCGGGTCGTGCTTGCCGAAATCGACAATGCGGGCAGAGCCCTGCCCGGAACCGTGAGAGACCATCGCTACTCCTCGGGCTCTCGGCCCTGCTTCCGGCATAACGTGGGGTGGAAAAGATTTCCAGCAAGTCCGCCCGGCAGGATGAACCTTCTCATACCGGGCGCGGGACAGCAAAGCCTTCCCCGCAGCGCCGCTGGCGTCAGGGTCGCGCGTCAAGGAACTCGAGCGCCGCCTGTTTGTAGACGCGGTCGCCCACGGCGCGGTTATGATCGCGATCCGGGATGTCGACTGCACGCCCGTTCGGCAGCATCTCAGCGAGCGGATGCGGGTCACCGGCGACCTCGTCGCGCGTTCCGACGCAGACGAGCGCCGGGACAACGATCTCGCCGACCTGCTCGGGCGTCAGAACCTGCCGCGAGCCGCGGATACAGGCGGCAAGCGCCCGCCGGTCGCTCTTCGTTGCCTCGGCGAAGCCGCGGAACATCTTCTGCTGCGGATCGCGGAGCTCTTCGATCGAATCGGCTTCCATCGCCTCTGCGATCGAGACGGGAAGGCCGAACCCTTCCATCAAGTGACTGCCGAGGCCACCGAGCACCAGCGAGCGCACGCGATCACGATGCGCGAGAACGAGAAACGCGCCGATGCGCGCGCCCATCGAATAGCCCATCACATCGGCATATTCGATGCCGAGATGATCAAGCAGATTGAACGAATCCTCGGCCATGATCGCGGTGTGATAATCCTTGGGGTCATAAAGCTTCTGGCTGCGCCCGTGGCCGCGATTGTCGAGCGCGATGACGCGGCGTCCCGCGTCGGTCAGCGTGCGCACCCAGAGCGGAAACAACCAGTTCACCGCATGGGTGGAGGCGAAACCGTGAATCAGAAGGATCGGTTCGCCGCGGTCGTTCTCAGGTTTCTCGTCAATAAAAGCAATGCTTACGCCGTTCGAAGAAAACTCTTCCATGATGCCGTCCGTTGTCGGCCGGCACCATAGCGGGGAAGAGTCGGGGTGCAAGCCGCCTTCATGAGCAGCGGCCCTGCGAAATCTTGACGCTTGTCGGCCCGGCAGCCGATGCCTATGGTCCGCGCGTTTTCGATGGCACGTGACGAGCGAGCGATGGCCGACCACCTCATTCCGCATTTCCACAACGAGCCGGGCGTGCCGAAGATTCGCATTCGCGTGAAGGAATTCATGTGCGTCGGCGCGCTGCCGCCGTTCGACCATCCGCACATTTTCATCGACATGGGAGATGAGCGCGAGGCCATCTGTTCCTATTGCTCGACATTGTTCGTCTACGATCCCACGCTCACAGGCATTTGCGATCCGCCCGCCTGCGAGTTCTCGCCGACGGAGGTCGAGGAGGTCACTTAACCGCGTTCGGACGCGTCCGGCGCCGCGCGCGTGAAAGAGCTGCCGATCATTATTGCAGGTGCGGGAATTGCCGGACTGTCGGCGGCTTTGGCTGTCGCGCGTACCGGGCGACGCGCGCTCGTCTTGGAAAAGGCCCCGCGCGTTAGCGAGGCCGGCGCCGGCATCCAGCTCTCTCCAAATGCCACGCGGCATCTGCGGCGCTGGGGCGTTGCCGCGCGCCTGCGCGGCGCGGCGCTCGCGCCGCGGGCCGTAATCATCCGCCGCGCGCGCGATGGCGCGGTGCTGGCGCGGCTGCCGCTTGACGAGGCTGAGAAGCGCTGGGGCGCACCCTACCTCGTCGCCCATCGCGCCGATCTGCAGCGGGCGCTTGCCGACGCCGTTGCCGAGGTCGAAGAGATTGAGCTTCGCTCGGGGGTCGGCGTCGCCGGCTTCTCCGCAGACGAGGAAAAGGTCGCCGTCGGTGCCAAGCACGGCCTAATTCGCCTGCGCTTCGACGGCGCCGCGTTGATCGGCGCCGATGGTCTTTGGTCGGAGGTGCGCCAGCGCCTCAATATAGCTGGGGATTCGCCGCCAAGGGCCGCGCATCGCACGGCGTGGCGCGCGACGATCCCGGTCAGCGACCTGCCCAAACAATTTGCCGCGCCGCAGGTCAATCTATGGCTCGGCAAACGCGCGCATGTTGTGCATTACCCGTTGCGTCGCGGCACATGCGTCAATGTGGTCGCGATTGTCGAAGATCCCGCCGCCGGCGGCGAAAACCCGGACTTTTGGAACGAGCCGCGCGATCCTGCTCTCCTCCAGCGCGCGTTTGCGCGCTGGCACGGCACCGCACGTGACTTACTGGCGGCCTCGGCAGATTGGCGCACCTGGCCGCTCTTCGATCGGACACCGCTTGCGCACTGGAGCGCCGGTCGCGTGACGCTTGCCGGAGACGCCGCCCACCCGATGCTGCCGTTCCTGGCGCAGGGCGCGGCGCAAGCAATCGAAGATGCCGCGGCGCTGGAGCGGGCGCTGTCATCCGACAACGATATCGCCGCCGCCTTTGCAACGTACCAGGCGGCACGAAGCGCACGCGCCGCGCGGCTGCAGGCCGCCGCGCGCAAGCAGGGCGACATCTACCATATGGGACAACCGGCGGCTTTCGCCCGCGATCTCGTGATGCGCGGTCTCGGGCCGCAGCGAATGTTGGCGCGCCAGGACTGGATTTACGATTATCGCGAATGAGCCGCCTGATTCGTCAAACCGCTTTATTGTCCTTCTTCGCTGGCCCTTCCGCTTGGTATGCACCCTGATGGCCGAAGATTTCGACACGCCGGACCTCAGAAGCGCGCACGTCATCGTTCTCGGCAACGAGAAGGGCGGCACCGGCAAATCGACCTTGTCGATCCACATCACGGTGGCGCTCCTGAAGGCCGGGTACCGTGTCGCCTCGATCGATCTCGATGTGCGCCAGCGGACGCTGACGCGTTTCCTCGAAAACCGCCGCTCCTGGGCGCAGACTGCGCCCTGGCCGGTCGAATTGCCGCTGCATTACGCGCTCGACCGCGGCGCGTCCGAGAATGTGAACGACAACGAGACGATGGAATTCACCGCCTTTGCCGAAGCGATCGCGGCCGTCGAACACGCCTATGAATTCGTGGTGATCGATACGCCGGCGAGCGACTCGTACCTGATGCGTCTTGCACACTCGCTTGCCGATACGCTGGTGTCGCCAGTGAACGAGAGCTTCATCGACGTCGACGTCTTCTCACGCGTGCATCACGATCGTACGCGGCGGGGCAATGTCGCGCATTATGCCGACCTTGTGCTCGAGGCGCGCCGCAAGCGCCGCCTCGTCGACAACGGCATCATCGATTGGGTGCTCGTGCGCAATCGCAGCCTCTCGATTCAATCCAACAACGCGCGGCAAGTCGGCATGAGCTTGAAACGCATGTCGGCGGAGTTGCAGTTCCGCGTTGCCGAAGGATTGCACGATCGCGTTATCTTTCGCGAGCTGTTTCCGATCGGGTTGACCGCGCTCGATCCGATCGAGACGGCGGTTCAGAACCAAACGCTGACCTCGTCGCAGCTCAGCGGCCGCCGCGAGGTCGAAACGCTGGTGCAGACATTGCGCTTGCCGGTGCATCAGCCGGGCATGGAACATCTCGAAGCGCGGCACCGATGGTATGAAGGCATCTCGCATTTTTACCGCAATCTGGCGGCGAGCGCGGGGGAATAGCGCCGGACGCGCAGCGCTACATGCGCATGGCAGCGCGGATAACGAACGCTACCGAGCCGACCGCAATCACGCCGGCCACCCATAAACCGACGAACCACAAAAGCCGCTTGGCGGTCGCGTTCACGGCGTCCGTGCGCTTTCTTTCAGCTTGTACAAAGTTTCCAGCGCTTCGCGCGGACTGAGCGCGTCGGGGTCGATGCCGGCAAGGGTCTCGCGCAGCGGATCGATGGGTGCCGTCTGCGCGACTGCGGCAGGCTGCGCCGCGTGCGAGAATAGCGGCAAATCGGCGATCAGCGTCTCGATCGGCGTGCGTCTGTCGGAAGCTTCAAGCAGCCGCAGAATTTCTTGCGCGCGGGCGACGACCGCCGGCGGCAGACCTGCGAGTTTCGCCACCTGTATGCCGTAAGACCTGTCGGCCGCACCGGGCAGCACTTCATGCAGGAAGACCACCTCGCCATTCCAATCGGTGACGCGCATCGTCAGATTGGTGACGCGCGGCAATTGCTTTGCGAGTTGCGTCAGCTCGTGAAAATGCGTGGCGAACAAAGCCCGCGCGCGATTTTTTTCGTGCAGATGTTCCATCGTCGCCCAAGCGATCGACAAGCCGTCGAACGTCGCGGTGCCGCGGCCGATCTCATCGAGGATGACGAGCGAGCGCGCCGTTGCCTGATTGAGAATTGCAGCCGTCTCCACCATCTCGACCATGAAGGTCGAGCGCCCGCGCGCGAGATCGTCAGCCGCGCCGACGCGCGAGAACAACCTGTCGACGATGCCGAGCCGCGCGTGCCCTGCCGGCACGTAGGCGCCTATTTGTGCGAGGATCGCGATCAGCGCGTTCTGGCGCAGATACGTTGATTTGCCGGCCATGTTCGGGCCGGTGACGACGGCGATGCGGCCGGCATCTTCACCATCGCCGGAAAGATCGCAATCGTTGGCAACGAACGCGTCACCGTTGGCGGCAAGCGCGGCCTCGACGACGGGATGGCGCGCCTGCACGATCGAAAAGGCGAGATCGTCTGATATCTGCGGCTTCACCCAATCCTTCGTGGCGGCGGTCTCGGCGAGTGCGGCGGCGACATCGATCTCGGCGAGCGCCTGCGCCGCGGCTTTGATCGGCTCGCTTGCCGCCAGCACGGCGGCAACAAGCGAGTCGAAAATTGCGAGTTCCTGCGCCAGCGCGCGATCGGCCGCCGACGCGATCTTCGCCTCGAGCGCGGACAGTTCCGTGGTCGAGAAGCGCACCGCGTCCGCCATCGTCTGGCGATGGATGAAAGTCGCATTAAGCGGCGGCGCGACGAGCTTTTCGCCGTGCGCCTGCGGCACTTCGATGAAATAGCCCAAAAAATTGTTGTGCTTGATCTTGATCTGGCGAATTTCGGCGAGATCGCAGTAGCGCGCCTGCAGGCTGGCGATCACGCGACGGCTCTCGTCGCGCAGAGCGCGCGATTCGTCGAGCGCAGAATCGTAACCTGCCGCGATGAAATTGCCAGCACGCCGGTCGAGCGGCAGGTCCGGCGCCAGCGCCGCGGCAAGCGTATCGGCAATCGCACGATCGATGTTGCGAAGCGCCGCGCGCGCCTGCGCGATTTCGTCGGGAATGTCATCGCGGGCGATCAGGCGGGCGAGCGCCTCTGCCGCCACAAGTCCCGCGCGCAAAGCCTCGAGATCACGCGGGCCACCGCGCCCGAGCGCGAGCCGCGACAGCGAGCGCATGATGTCCGGCGCGCGTTTCAGCTCGGCCCGGGCGTCGTGCCGCAGCTCGCGATCTTCCACGAAGAACATGACGCTCGCTTGCCGCTGCGCGATGGCCTCAATGCTCGTCAACGGCATTGCAAGCCGCTCGGCGAGGAGACGCGCGCCTGCCGGCGTGATCGTGCGGTCGATCGTGGCCAAGAGCGAACCGGCGCGCTCACCTGCAAGCGTACGCGTCAGCTCAAGATTGGCGCGCGTCGCCGCATCGATCTCCATCACGTGCTCGCGCCATACGCGAGTCGGCCTTGCAAGATTCGGCCGCGTGTTGATTTGCGTGCGCTCGATAAAGGTCAGCGCCGTTGCGGCGGCCAGCGTCTCGGCGCGCGACAAAGCGCCGAAGCCGTCGAGCGTCGCGACGCCATAAAATGCGCCGAGCCTGCGTTCCGCCGTGACGCCGTCGCCGCTCTCGCGCCCCAGCGGCGTCAGCGGCGCGCCCATGCTGCACATGCTCGTTGCAAGCTTGTCGTCCGCACAAAGCGACTCCGCAGCAACAATCTCGCGCGGCTCGAGCCGCGCTAATTCCGCGGAGAGCGCGTTCGCATCGACTTCCGTCACCGAAAAGGCGCCGGTCGAAATATCGACGCACGCAATTCCATAGCACCACGTCTCGTCTGACGCCTTGACGCGCGCGACGGCGGCAAAAGCGTTGGCGCGATGCGGATCGAGCAGACGCTCTTCGGTGATCGTACCGGGCGTGACGAGACGCACGACGCCGCGCTGCACGACGGATTTCGGGCC
>JAFAVH010000161.1 GCA_019242655.1 Methylobacteriaceae bacterium | reverse complement strand
CTCATGGACGCAGCCAACAATCGCGGCAACGCGGTGAAGAAACGCGAAGACACGCACCGCATGGCGGAAGCGAACCGCGCTTTCTCGCACTATCGCTGGTAAGCGCCGCACGCCGCCGAAGGATCAAACGAAATGCCCCGCTCACATCCGATCGAAGACTACCGCAACTTTGGGATCATGGCCCATATCGATGCGGGCAAGACGACGACGACGGAACGCATCCTCTATTATTCCGGCAAATCGCACAAAATCGGCGAGGTGCATGAAGGCGCCGCGACGATGGATTGGATGGAGCAGGAGCAGGAGCGCGGCATCACGATCACGTCCGCCGCAACCACGACCTTCTGGAACGGCAAGCGCCTCAACATTATCGACACGCCCGGCCACGTCGATTTCACCATCGAAGTCGAGCGCTCGCTGCGTGTGCTCGACGGCGCCGTTTGCGTTCTCGACGGCAACCAGGGCGTCGAGCCGCAAACCGAAACGGTTTGGCGTCAGGCCGACAAATACGGCGTGCCGCGCATCGTCTTCGTCAACAAGATGGACAAGATCGGCGCCGACTTCTTCCGCTGCGTCAGCGATATCACGACGCGCGTCGGCGGGCGTCCCGTCTGCGTCCAGCTGCCGATCGGCGCCGAAGCCGATTTCAAGGGGATCATCGATCTCATCCGCATGAAAGCGGTGGTGTGGGAGGAAGAAGGCCTCGGCGCGAAATATCACGACGCGGAAATCCCGGCGGACCTGCTCGATCAAGCCAAGGAATATCGCTTGGCAATGATCGAGGCCGCGGTCGAGATGGATGACGACGCGATGGGCGCCTATCTCGACGGCCAGGAGCCCGACGAGGCGACCTTGAAGCGTCTGATCCGCATGGCGGTGCGCAAGATCGCGTTCGTTCCTGTTCTCTGCGGCACGGCTTTCAAGAACAAGGGCGTGCAGCCGCTGCTCGATGCGGTCGTCGATTTTCTGCCGTCGCCCGCCGATCGCGAAGGCATCAAGGGCATCGACATGAATACGGGCGAGGAGGTTATCCGCCGTCCGCTCGATACCGAGCCGTTCTCGATGCTCGGCTTCAAGATCATGGACGACCCGTTCGTCGGCACCATTACCTTCTGCCGCATCTATTCCGGCAAGATCGAGAGCGGCACAACCGTTCTCAACTCGACCAAGGATAAGAAAGAGCGCGTCGGCCGCATGCTGCTCATGCATGCGAACAATCGCGAAGACATCAAGGAAGCGTATGCGGGCGACATCGTCGCGCTTGCCGGCCTGAAAGACACCCGTACCGGCGACACGCTCTGCGATATGCAGAAGCCGGTGATCCTGGAAAAAATGGAATTCCCCGATCCGGTCATCGAGATCGCGATCGAGCCGAAATCGAAAGCCGACCAGGAGAAGCTTGGCGTCGCGCTGCAGAAGCTCGCGGCGGAAGATCCCTCGTTTCGCGTCTCGACCGATCAGGAATCCGGCCAGACCATTCTCAAGGGAATGGGCGAACTGCATCTCGACATCAAGGTCGATATCCTGAAGCGCACCTATAAGGTCGACGCCAATATCGGGCAGCCGCAGGTCGCCTATCGCGAGCGCCTCACGAAGCGCGCCGAGATCGATTATGTGCACAAGAAGCAGACCGGCGGTTCTGGCCAGTTCGCCAAGATCAAGGTCGTCTACGAGCCGAACGAGCCCGGCAAAGGCAACGAATTCGAATCGAAGATCGTCGGCGGCAACGTGCCGAAGGAATACGTCCCCGGCGTCGAGAAGGGCATTGCTAGCGTCATGGGCTCCGGCGTGCTTGCCGGCTTCCCCGTGGTCGATCTCAAGGCGACTTTGATCGACGGCGCTTATCACGATGTCGACTCTTCGGTCCTCGCCTTCGAGATTGCGGCGCGCGCTGCAACGCGCGAGGCGCTGCAGAAAGGCGGCTCGGTTCTGCTCGAGCCGATCATGAAGGTCGAGGTCGTGACGCCGGAAGAATATACCGGCTCGGTCATCGGCGACTTGAATTCGCGTCGCGGCCACATCCAGGGCCAGGACGTGC
>JAFAVH010000418.1 GCA_019242655.1 Methylobacteriaceae bacterium | reverse complement strand
CCGTTCTGGCCATAGGCGACGATCACCTCGTCCGATAGAACGAGCTCGATCGGGATGGTGCGCGTCATCGACGAACCGTCGGCGCCTTCCGCCAGTACGAACTTGCCTTTCTTGAAATCCGCGCCGCAATCCTCAAGCAGCATGCGCAGCGGAACGCCGGTAAACTCGCTGCACGACAGCATGCCATGCGTATATTGCACCGTCGGCACCGCGACGTTGCCCCACTCCATGCCCGTGTTGGCGCCGCATTCGATGAAATGCATCCGCGACACCGACGGCATGCGCATGAGATCATCGAGCGTGTAGACCTTCGCCTTTTTCAGGAAGTCGGGCGTCGATCCGTTGATCATGAAGCGGTGGCGCGCGGGATCGATTTCCTGCCAGCCCTGGTGATGGCGTTCGAAATGCAGGCCGGATGGCGTAATGATGCCGAACGTGCCCTGCAGCGGCATGAACGACACGCTGGCGCCCGCGACCTGCGTCAGGCCCGGGCTTTGGCGGCGAACGAGCGCGCTTTCATATTTCGAGGGCATCCCGTAAGGCGTCGCCGCGACGGGCTGGCCTAACGAGGTTGACCAGGGCTGCGGCTTCAGAATGGCGTCTTCGCCCGCCGCGCCTTCGGCGGCGCGGGCATGAGCTCCGGTTGCGAGCGCCGTCGCCGCAACGAGCGAGCCGCGCAGAAAGTCGCGGCGGCCGGACGAAACGGCGGAGATTTCCTCAGTGCTGAGGAAGCTCTCTGGTGCGCACCGTATTCGGCCGCGCTCGGCCAAACCCATCACTCGTCTCCGCTCGACGCAAACCGCCGACCGCCGCATGTGCCCAGTCTTTCGGCAAGCCGAATTGCGCTTTCCGCCCGAGGCTATCCTTCGAACCTCATTGAATCACAGAGCTGACAGCTTTGTCAGCCCAGGCGAACGGACGCCATCAGGCTCCATACCGGGTAAGCCTAAGGGTTTTTACCCAGATGATCTCAAATGCCGTCGGCGCCGGTCGCCCATGCAATCAATTGCATGGCCGAGCCCACTTTTGCTTTCGTCATGAGATTATGGCGATGATTTTCGACCGTCTTCACGGAAATTTCCAGGTCGGCGGCAATCGCCTTGCTGGTCTTGCCGGCGACGATGAGGCGTATGACTTCGCGCTCGCGCTCCGTCAGGTTGGCGAGCTTTCGTTCGGTCTCGGCCTGCTTTCGCCGCTGAACCAGCCGGGCGGCGCTGGCGGCAAAAGCATCGCCGATGCGGTCAAGAAGAACCTGGTCGTCGAACGGCTTTTCGAGAAAGTCTATCGCGCCCATCCGCATGGCGCGCACGGCTTTGGGGATATCGCCGTGACCGCTGATGAAGACGATGCCGGCCGCGATCTTGCGATTGACCATCTCTCGTTGCAGCTCGAGCCCGCTCAAGCCGGGCAGGCGCACATCGAGCACGATGCAGGACGGGCGTTCGTCGTCGAGCCGCTCAAGCATCTCGCGTGCGGATGCGCAGGCGATAGGCCGGTATCCGACGGACGACACCAGAAAAGCGATCGAATCCCGGATCGCCGGATCGTCGTCGACGATGTAGACGATCCGTTCGTCGTCAGACATGGACAGGCTTCTCGATCAGCGGAAGGTAGAAGCCGAAGACAGCGCCGCCTTGCGACCCTGAATCGGCGCTCAACCTTCCTCCATGCGCTTCGACGATCGTCTGGCTCAATGAGAGCCCGAGTCCGAGCCCATTCGGCTTGGTCGTGAAGAAAGGCTCGAAGAGGTGTTCCTTCACCTCCGGCTTGAGGCCCGGGCCATTGTCGGTGACGCTGATGCGGATCGTCATTTCATCTGCCACAACACGCAGCCGTATCTTGCGATCGCCCTGCGCCGCAACGGCGTCGAGCGCATTCTGCAGGAGATTGAGAACGACCTCCTCGAGCTGCAACCGATCGGCGCGCACGAAGGGCAGATGCGCGGGTATGTCGGCAACTACGTCGATGCCGGCCGCTTTGGCCGTTGGCTCGAAAAGTGCGACCGCATCGCGAAAGACTTTCGAGACGTCGACCGGCACCTGTTGCGAGGCGTGCTTGCGGCTAAAGTCTCGCATGCGCCGAACGATGTCGCCCGCCCGCTCCGCCTGGGTCGCGATCCGGCCTATCGCTTCGCGCACGCCTTCCACGTCCGCACCGCCATCGATGCGCCGCTCGCAACCGCGCGCATAAGTTAGGATGGCTGCAAGCGGCTGGTTGATCTCGTGCGCGAGCGAGCTCGCCATTTCACCCATCAGCGACAGACGGACCGTATGCTCCATCTGCTCGCCCCGGATGCGGGCGGCTTCGTGCGCCTTCTGCAGCTCGCGCGTACGCTTCTTCACTAGATACGAGACGCGCGCGGCGTGCACGAACCACCAGGCTGCCGCCGTTGCCGCAAGTGCGGCCCAGAGCCGGTTCTCCCACAAAAGATCAAGCAGACCGAGCCGCCGGAAGGGCGCATACGGCCCGATCTTCAACACCCGGTCCAGTTCCTGCACGCTGGAATAATCGTCCGGCTGCGTCCAAATCTTCTCGTCCGCACCGGGCTGCATGGCGAGGAGCGCTTTCGCCACGTCGCTGGCCATCGCCGGGGATGTTTGCGCCACTTTGACAAAGGGCCAGCCCGGATAGAGGCGGGTGGAGACTTCGCATCCAAGCGCGCCGGCCTGCCGGCGACCGACGACGCGAAATTCGTCGCGCACAACGGCGCTTTCCGCGATCATCGTTTCGAGCGCGCAAGACCGAATGATCCCGGCCTCCGCGCGCCCGGAGCGCACCGCCTTGATGACCTCGTCGACGGGAAACCCCACAAAAGTCAGCGAGAGGTTTTTAAAGGGATCGATGCCGCGCTCCTGCAGTTCGCGCCACACCGCACGAAACCCGAAAGCATCCGGCGACGTCGCCACGACCGTCGTATTGCGAAGATCGGCAAGTCCCTGGATTCCCGCTTGCGGTGCCTTCACAAAAACGGCTGCGCCAATGGATTCAGAGGGCAGCGGCCCGGCGAGGTCCTGTTCGGTTGCGAGCGCGCGCGCGGAATAATCGATCTTCAGATCGAGAAAGTGTCCGGGATTTGTGATGATGAAATCAAGGCGATGCGCGGCGACCGCGGCCGTGAGGAAGGCCGCACTTCCCGTTTCAACGTGGAATTTGTTCTGCGGGAGAGCCCGTTCGAGATGTTCGAGTGTCGGGCGCCAATCCCGATGCGCCTCGTCGGAACCGCGATAGGCGAGCACACCGATCCGGATCGGCGTCGTCCGATCCTCTGCCGACACGGCGGCGGCGCCAAGACAGACCGCAACGAAGACAAACCGCCGGACGAAGGAAAAACACGGCGCCATGACGCCGACGATAAATGACCGGCTTACCCTCGTCACGTCGGCATCGTCGGAGGCCGCCTATCCGGTCCCGCACCGCGGCGCGCCGCAACGCCGGGCGTTTGCGATGAACGTCTTCATCGCGTCGATGCCGGGCCATCCGATGAACGCAGTGTTTCCGATCGCGAATGTCGGCGTGTAGCGCAGGCCGAGATCCGTGGCGATCTGCTTCTGACGTTTGATGTGCGAACCGACAGCCGCGCCGCTCATGGCGATCTTTATTCGGTCTGTATCGAGTTGAAGGTCGCGAGCCGCAGCTAACGCCGGCGCCTCGTCGACAGGGCCCGGCGCAGCGAGCAGGCGCCTGTGCAAGGCATAGGCCTTGCGCGGTCCATGGATTTCCAAGACGGCCGCCTGCACCCGCGGCGCGGACCGAGGCGGCGGACAAGATCGGAGTCTGAAAGAGCGCCAGACGCAAATTGGAGTCGCTTTGTATGAGGGTGGCCAGGCCGCCGGCGGCTTTGCGGCAATAGCCGCAATTGTAGTCGAAAAACTCCGCGACAATCGTGTCGGCGCTCGACGGACCGACAACAAGGACCCCAGCGTCTTCGGTGAAGGGAGCGATAGCGCGCGTGGGGAAACTGCGGATCGGCGATCCGTCGTCCGCATGCAGATCGAGGTCCGTCGAGGCGCGGGCACGCCGCACCGTCAAGATGGAAACGAGCGAGAGGAGCGCTGCGCGCCGATCAAGGAGACGTCGCCGCGGAAGACCTTGAGATTGGGTGTTCATGCGCAGCACTGCGGCCGACAATAGCGGACAGGGCCCGTATCTGAAAGCGGAGTCTGAAAGCGGACGTTGCCGTGCGATTGGCCGCTTCCGGCATCCCGGACGGGGGCCGATCGCTCGGCTTGGGCATTGAATGCGACATCCAGTGTGTCGATGACTGCACGTGCGGGCATCCTCGGTAGCGATTAAATTTCTTAGCTCGGTCCTCGCGCGTA
>JAFAVH010000327.1 GCA_019242655.1 Methylobacteriaceae bacterium | reverse complement strand
TCGCGCTCATGCTCGCCGTCTTTTGCTTCAACCTACTCGGTGACGGTTTGCGCGATATCGTCGATCCGCAGCGGCGCACGTGATGCTCGATACACCTCACCAACCACTCCTCGACATTCGCGACCTGACGGTCGAGTTCGCCACACGCCGCGGCACAGTGACTGCCGTGCGCAACATCGACGTCAGCGTCGGCAAGGGCGAGACGCTCGGGATTGTCGGCGAATCTGGCTCGGGAAAATCGGTTACGTCATTCGCGGTCATGCGAATTCTCGATCGCGCCGGCCGGATTGCGGAAGGTAGCATCACCTTCTCCAGTATCGATCTGCGTGCCGCAAGCGATGGCGACATGGCCGACATGCGTGGCTGCGAAATGTCGATGATTTTTCAAAATCCGCGCGCCGCTCTCAACCCAATCCGCAAGGTCGGTCATCAGATCGAAGACGTGCTGTTGCGTCACGTCCAAGCGGTGTCTGCTGACGCGAAGGAAAAGGCAATCGACATTCTGAAGCAGATGCGGATCGCACGGCCGGAGGAGCGCTATCATGCCTATCCTTTCGAGCTCTCGGGCGGCATGTGTCAGCGCATCGTCATAGCCATCGCGCTCGCCTGCAAACCGCAGCTGCTCATTGCCGACGAACCGACAACCGGACTGGGCGTCACCACGCAAAAGGCGGTGATGGAGCTTGTCGTCGAGATCACGCACAAACGCGGCATGTCGACGATCCTGATTACACATGATCTCGGCCTCGCCGCCGCTTATTGCGATCGCGTCGTCGTGATGCAGAAGGGCAAAGTGGTCGAGACGGCGCCGTCTGATGTCATCTTCAAGGCACCGGCGCATGCGTATACGCGTAAGCTCATGCGCGCCACGCCGCGTCCCGGTGCGACACTGCGTGATCTCCTCGATGAGGAAGGGACCTCCGCTTCACCGCCGCCGCATGCGCCGCAGATCGACGGTCGGCCGCTTCTGAAAATCGACAATCTGGTCAAGGAGTATCCGCGCCAGGGCGTGACCAAAAGCATGGTGCAGCTTTTCCGCCGCGGAGCGCCCGCCGCGGAGGAGCTGCCGTTCCGCGCAGTCGACGGAATCAGCTTCGAGATCATGCGCGGGCAAAGCGTTGGACTCGTCGGGGAGTCGGGCTGCGGCAAGTCGACGACCTCGATGATGGCGATGCGGCTCCTCGATCCGACCTCAGGCTCGATCATGCTCGATGATGAGGATATCGGCGCAATCCCCGCGCGCGCGTTTGCCAATTTACCGGCGCGTAAGCGTATCCAGATGGTGTTCCAGGATCCGACCGACAGCCTTAACCCGCGTTTCACGGCGATGCGGGCTATTGCCGATCCAATTCTGCGCCTCGGCGACATCAAAGGCCGCGATGCGCTGCGTGCGCGATGCGAAGAGTTGGCGCAGCTCGTTGGCTTGCCGCGCCACCTGATCGACCGCTTCCCGCACCAGCTGTCAGGCGGCCAGAAGGCGCGCGTCGGTATCGCACGCGCCATTGCGCTTAATCCCGAGCTCGTTATTCTCGATGAGCCGACCGCTGCGCTCGATGTTTCCGTGCAGGCGATCGTGCTCAATCTACTGGATGAACTGAAGGCACGGCTCGGTATGAGCTACCTGTTCGTCAGTCATGATTTGCACGTCGTGCGGCTCCTTTGCGATCACGTGATCGTCATGCGGAGCGGTCGCATTGTCGAGCAGGGATCGGCGGAACAGGTGCTGGAGGCGCCGCAAGACGATTACACGCGTGAGCTGATTGCCGCGATCCCGCATCCGCCGGTCTGATCTCAGCACAATGCTTCACGAAGCCATCGTCGCCACTGGCATTCGCCCCGGCTTCCTAAGGCAATGGGGTCAACACGCGATCAAGCTGCCGCGTTCTCCGCCAGGAAGCTCCGCCATCCGCCAAAATGCGTGATGTCGCGGGCGTTAGCCGTCGCGATCGCCTCGACGAGGAAGCCGCTGACCTGCGTTCCGTCTGCAAGGAAGATTGTCCCGAATCCAAGTGGCGACGGAATACTGGCGACAAAACGGCCGAAACTATCTGCAGACATTGCCCAGAGTTCAGCTTCGATCGCGGCGCCCCCCTTCTCGACACGCAATACGCCCGGGCGCGGTATGGCGCCCTGCAACAAGAAGCAGCGGTACCTCGGTGCAGTCTTCACCGTGCGTAGGAACTTTCCGCCGAGCCGGACTACATCGCGATTAAGCGGGAGACCCCGCATATGCGCGCCGAAAAGGGCTATGTTGATCATGCCTTCCGTTTGCAGCTCGGCGCGATCCCCAAACGATCGCGGCGCCAGCATCGGTGCTTTTCCAGCGCCGAGCGGCAGATACGAGGCCGCCTGGAAGCTACGTGCCAGTGCTGTCGCGTAGCCGTCGCACCCGCATGGCGCGAGGAACGTAACCCCCAACGGCCGTCGATCTGCAGTAAGCTCGGATGGCACAGCGACACCACAAAGATCGAGCAGATTGACAAAGTTTGTATAAGTACCAAGCCGCGAATTCAGCCGTACGTTATCGGCTGCGGCCTCCGCAATCGTGTAGGTCCGCGGCGCAGTTGGCAGAAGCAGGGCGTCGATTTCGTTCCAGATTGGTCGCGTTCGTACGCGCAGCTCCGCCAGCCGATAGAGCGCGCGGAACGTCTCGACAGCGCTATATGACTCGCCAGGCTCGACGACCATTCTAGTGATGGGGTGGATTGCGTCTGGGTCGCGACTCGCGAGTTCCTTGATCACACTCCAGCGCTCCGCAATCCAAGGGCCCTCATATAGAAGGCGCGCGGTTTCCGCGAAGGGTGCGTAATCGAATTCGACGAGTCGCGCGCCGAGATCGCGTGCACGTTGCAGCGCGGACTCGTAGGCCGCTGCAGCATCATTATCAGCGAAGAACTCCCGATCCTTCTCCGCCAGTATGCCGAGACGCGCGTTGCCGAACGATGCTTCTGGAGGGCTAAATCCAATGTCGCGCGAGAACGCATCCTCAAGGTCGAATCCCGCAATGACGCGGAGCACGGACCATGCATCATCGACCGTCAAAGAAAAGATCGAGATACAATCGAGCGTGCGGCAGGCGGGCACAATCCCGGCTATCGAGACAAGTCCAAGCGACGGCTTCAGCCCCACGATATTGTTGAACATCGCTGGCACGCGGCCGGAGCCCGCCGTGTCGGTTCCAAGCGAAACCGGTACGAGCCCCGCTGCAACAGCGGTTGCCGAGCCCGAGCTGGAGCCGCCGGGGATGAGATCGCCGCGTAACGGGTTACGCGGCACGCCATAGGGCGAGCGCGTGCCCACCAAGCCCGTCGCGAACTGATCGAGGTTTGTTTTGCCGATAACGATCGCGCCCGCTGCACGCAGCCGTGCGACGACCGCCGAGTCCTGCTTTGGCTGATAAGCAAAGGCTGGACATCCGGCCGTCGTTGGCATCCCGGCAACATCGATATTGTCCTTGATCGCGATCGGAACGCCGCAGAGGGGCAGGTTGCCGGCATTTGCGTCTAGCGCAGCAGCTTCGGCGCGTGCTTCCTGCTCATCGCGCAACGTAATGAAAACAGCTGGATCACCATAAGCACGGATACGCTTGTAAGTGCGGGCAATCGTCTGGTCTGGTGTGAGCTCGCCGGAGCGATGCGATTCAAGCATGTCGGCCAGGCTGACGGGATCGCCTTCAATCGTCATGCGACCGCCGCACGCTCGCTTACCGAAAATGCAAGGAGAAAATCTTGCGAGTTTGCCACCCAGCCAAAGATCCCGCCCTGCGCCTTTATCATCGCAAGGCCCGCCTCATGAAATTCCGGAAAATAGGATCCGCAGCAATCAGCGAGCACGATGCAGCGAAACCCACGATCATTTGCCTCGCGAACTGTGGTGTTGACGCAGACCTCGGTTGTCACACCGCAGATTATAAGCGACTCGACCGCATGATTCTGCAACAAAAGCGCGAGGTCCGTTTGGTAGAAAGCGCCTTTGCCCGGCTTATCGATCACCGGTTCGCCAGATATGGGGTATAGCTCGGGGATGATGTCGTGCCCCGGCTCACCGCGCACCAAAATGCGTCCCATTGGCCCCGACGCGCCGATCCGCACCGCCGGCGTCCCGCGCTCGATCTTCGCGCGCGGCGCATCGGAGAGATCGGGCCGGTGTCCCTCGCGCGTATGGATGACCAACATACGATGCGCGCGCGCCGCCTCGAGCACCTTACGGCACGGCACGATCGCCCCGGCGAGCCGCGACACATCGTTGCCGAGCGCCTCGCCAAAACCACCGGGTTCTAGAAAATCGCGTTGCATGTCAATAATGATAAGTGCCGTACGTGCGCTATCGATCTCGATCGACGATGGCTCTGAGTCGATAATGATCTTCATCGTGCATGTCTCACGCCTGGCCCGCCATGTGACGACCGATCTCTTGAGCATCCGCGCCGACACCCGGCGTCTCATAAACGATCTTGCCTTCGCACATAACAACGATACGGTCCGACAATTCGAGGATTTCGTCGAGGTCTTCCGAGATCAAAAGCACAGCGGTGCCCGAATTGCGCGCTACGACGATACGAGCGCGGATTTCGGCGACCGCTTTCACGTCGAGTCCGAAGCAAGGATTAGCGACGATCAGCACTTCGACATCGCCTTCGAGCTCGCGCGCCAGCACCGCGCGTTGCACATTGCCGCCTGAAAGGGCACCAATCGGCGCATCCGGCGAGGGGGTGCGAATGCCGAACACATTGATCAACTCGCGCCCATGTACGGCCATGCCGCGTCGATCAAGCCAAAAGCGGGGCGCGCCGAACTCCGTGCGATCGAATCTGCGCAGGTTCAAGTTTGAGATGACGCTTAGGCGCGGCGCGCAGCCATTGCGCAATGGTTCCTCCGGTAGGAGCCTCACGCCAAGATCATGCATCTCGTTGCGGCGGGCATGGTAGGCCCGCTCGGAGATGCGGATGTCACCGCCGCTCGCTGGCCGCTGACCGCTCAGCACTTCGACGAGAGCACGCTGACCATTGCCGGAGACGCCGGCGATTCCGACGATCTCGCGCGGCCGTACGTCGAGTGCGGCGATATCCAGCCCGGCGCGACCGTGATCCCCGGCGGAGTGCAACGCGCGGATTGTAAGTCGCGCCCTCGGATCGGGCTCACCGGTG
>JAFAVH010000307.1 GCA_019242655.1 Methylobacteriaceae bacterium | reverse complement strand
TCCCGACATTGCGCCCTATATTGGGTTTCCCGTGCACAGCCGCTCGACAGGCGAATGGATCATTCCCATCGCCCGCGCCTTCCATCATGCCGACGGCAGGTTTGCGGGGTCGTGAACGCCACAGTCGACGTCTCCTACTTCGTCGATTTCTATAAACGGTTCGACCTCGGCGAGCTTGGTTCAATCGTCTTGCTGCGTCGCGACGGAAAGATCCTGGCACGCAGACCATTCAAGGACGACGACATCGGACGCGACGTGTCGAGCGGACCTTTATTCAGCGAGCAACTGCCGAAGGCGAGCGAAGGAAACTATCGATCTGTATCGGCCATCGATAATGTCGATCGCCTGATAGGGTATCACACCAGCAATCGCTTCCCCCTGATTTCCGTCGGCGCCGTCGCAACAGACGAAGCGCTTGAAGGTTGGCGCAGCGACACAATCGCAGATGCGACTATCGTTTCCATCATCGTGGCGACGATTAGCCTCCTCGGTTTCTTCTTGATGAAAGAGCTCAAAAATCGCTGGAAAGACCGCGCGGCGCTTGCCGAGAGCGAAGCCAATTTCCGTCTCCTCGCTGAATATTCGAGCGACGTGGTGAGCCGAATTGGTCCGGATCAAGTGCGACGATACATTTCTCCCGCGTGCATTCGCGTCCTCGGCTACACACCCGATGAATTGACTGGCCGTTCCGCGGTCGAACTGACAAGGCCCGAGCATCGGGTCGAAATGGAGAAGGCAATCGCGCGGCTGTGGACGCGCCAGGCGCAGGAAGTCGTCGTGACTTACGAGGCGACCAAAAAAGATGGCAGCAGAACTTGGCTCGAATCATCCCTGCGCGTCGCGCGCGACGCCTCGGCACGGCCGGACGGCATAGTTGCGGTCACGCGCGACATTAACGCGCGTAAGAAGCTCGAGGCGCAGCTTCGCGAATTGTCGCGTACCGACGGCCTCACCGGCATACCCAACCGTCGCGCGTTCGACGAAGCTTTGAGCATGGAATGGCGCCGTGCCTTGCGCGAGAGCGGGACGTCTCTGTCACTCGCGTTAATCGACATCGATCACTTCAAGAAATTCAACGACGAATACGGGCATCCCGCCGGAGACGATTGCCTGCGGCTTGTCGCCAGCGCAATCAGCGTCACGCTGCAGCGGCCCGGCGACATCGCCGCGCGCTTTGGCGGCGAAGAATTCGCGCTGCTCTTGCCCGACACCGATACGAAAGGTGCGAAAATCATCGCTGAACGGGTGCGTGATGCGGTGATGGCGATTGCTATCCCGCATGCCGGGAATTCGCCGCAGCAGGTGGTCACGATCAGCCTCGGCATCGCAACCATGCGCTCCTCCGGCCTTTCAAAGGAACAGCCAGACGCAAAAATTCTCGTCAATGCGGCGGACAGCGCGCTTTACGAAGCAAAGCGCCTCGGGCGCAACCGCACCCATGCAGCGCCTCCGCTCCGCTCGTCTCCGTTCCCGGCACGCGGGAAAACGTCTCAACCGCCCAATCGGCTTGATCACCCGGGCGCGTGCAAAACCCCATCAAGGATCCGCCGGCACTCGCTCAAATCCTCAAGCACTGATTCCAGCGCTCGGCGATCGATCTGCGCGTGTGCAGAAGGGGATACAGAATCATAGTCCTGTCGCGAACCGTTCGTGCCGTGGCTGACCTCCGCGCCGTTTTTCACGTGCAAGAGCTCGTCGGCGGAGTCGATTCGATCCTCGGCAGCGCGCTCAACCGAATCACTATCGCCGCGGCCCGTAGCCGGCAGAGGCACCCCGCCGGCCGTGATTGCCTTCGCGCCCTTCTCGCGGAGCAGCCGCTGCACGCCGCGAATGGTGAAGCCTTCGTCGTACAACAATCGCCGGATCGCGGTGATGAGCTGCACATCTTCCGGCCGGTAATAACGCCGCCCCCCGGCGCGCTTCAGCGGCTTGATCTGGCTGAAACGCGTCTCCCAAAAGCGCAGCACGTGCTGCGGCAAATCGAGGGTTTCCGCGACCTCGGTAATCGTTCGAAAGGCTTCCGAGCTTTTGTCCATTCCCGCGCGACTCACTTCAGGCGTGAATCTAGCGCGCTTTGGGCCTTGAAATCACCCGCCGCCGGGATCGGTTTCCACGTCGCCGTGATCCGTTTTGGTCAAAGAGCCGGTTCCGGGGGTCGCATCCGGATTGGTGAGATGGGCCTCGGCATGCGGGCCGGCTGGCGGCATCGGCGATACAGGGGGCTTCTCCGCGTCCCCGGGCTGCCGATCGCTTCTGCTCCCGGAGCGGGGCTTCTTCGGATCGCGCGACTTCCCTGTCATCGAACGCTCCCTCGTTCCCTAGTCTGCCTTGCAAATAAGGGACTGTTCGAGGTTGGCGAGGAGGTCCGCCGGGTCACGGAAAATCTGTGCGGCGCCGGCTTCGCGCAGATCGGTCTCGGCAAAGCCGCCGCAGAGCACCCCGATCGTCCTGAGGCCCGCCTTCCCGGCTGCTTCTGCGTCATAGGGAGAATCGCCGACGACCAAGCCGCGCTTCGGCGAAAGCTTCAGCCGCGCGAGTGCTGCCTCGAAAATATCAGGATGGGGTTTCGAGCGTTCCGCGTCATCGGAGCTTGTCTCTTCGTGCACGAGATCGGCGATATCGGCCGCTTTCTTGTAAGTCTCGAGCTCTTCGCCTTTGGCGGAGGAGGCGAGGGCGGTGCGTTTGCCCTCGCTTGTTATGCGCTGGAAAAGCTCGCGTACTTTCGGAAACCCTCGAACACGCGGAAGGTATTCCCGTTTGAAGAGGTCGGAGCGATACGCCTCGATCTCCTTGCCGCGCTCTTCCACCTCCGCTTTGGAGAGGAAAACCGGCATCAGCTGATCGCCGCCTTTGCCGATCTGCAAACGAATGGCAGTGAAATCGATGTCGTGGCCGAAATGCGAAAAGGCGCGATGCCAAGCGTCCGCGTGCTGATCGACGGTATCGACGAGCGTGCCGTCGACGTCAAAAATCACAGCTTCGATCATAAAGCGCTCCGACAGGCAATCGAAGGCGAATGACGGCGCGCGCCGGAAGTTCCTCAAGGGCGCATTTCAGGAACCAACACTGTCTTGCCGTATTTCCCAACGCCGGCCGGGGAGCGAGAGTAAGCGATGATCGCAGTGAAACTGCGCGAACATTATTTTTCGGCCGCGTCCTGTCGCTGACTTCATGGCACGTGCAAAGACCAAGGCGGCCCCACAAGTACGCTCGAGCATCATTCCTGCAGAGCCCGCGGGACGACTCGTCGTCGAGCTACTGGAGCTGTCGCGAGAAAATGAGTCGAGGCCGCTCGTCCACATTGCGCGGACGGCCGGCGCGCGGAGCTACTCCTGGAGATCGCGCAAGCTTTCGCGCCGAGTTTGCGTCTCGCGCTCATGCCCGCCTGGGATTGCTTGCCTTACGATCTGGCGTCGCCCTCGCGTGCAGCGATGGGCCGCCGCGCCGGCGCCTTACGCTGGCTGACAAATAGAGAAGCGGCGCCGGACATTTTGTTCGCAACGCCAGCCGCTCTGATCCAGCGCGTGCCGCCGCGCACGACATGGGCCGAAGCGTATGTCGAATTCCGCGTTGGCGATCAAATCGATATCGAGGCCATCTCGACCGCTTTGCAACGTATCGGCTATTTTGTCGACGAGCTCGCCGACGCGCCGGGAGAATTCGCAATCCGCGGGCGCGTGATCGATTTGTTTCCGGCCGCAGCCCCGCGTCCCTGCCGAATCGAATACGAAGAGGGCGCGATTACCGCGATCCGCTCTTACGATCCGGCGACGCAACGGTCGGTCGCCGAGACGGACTTGTTGATCGTGGACGCCGCTTCGGAAATCGTTCCGTATCCCTCAGACAATGAATCGACCACTGCAGGCCACGAACATCGTCTCCCGCAATATTACGCGAAGCTCGAAAGCGTGTTCGATTATATTCCGGACGCGGCATTTGTTGTCGAGGCGCAAGCGGAGACGCGTCTTGTTGCTCTATTGGCGCAAATTGACGAAGCTTTTGCAAGTCGCGGCGATGGGCGCGCGGGCGCATCCGTGCGCCGCGTTTCGGCGCCTCCAGAAGAGCTTTATCTCAGTCGCCCGGAATGGGATCGCGCGGTCTCGCGCAGCTTGATTGCAACTGCCAAAGGGCAGGGAGGAAACCGGGACGCGCCGAGTTTTGCCCGCGAGCGCAATCCGCAACGTGCGCTTGCGACTTATTTGAAAGAGCGTGCTGCGGCTGGCGACAAGATCGTGCTGGCGGCAGCGGAGCACGACATGCGAGCTCTCACGCGCGTCGCCGAGCGCGCGCTGGACAAGCGCTCCAAGCAAATAACCGATTGGCAGCAGATTGCCGCGGAGAAGCGTGGCAGCATAACCGCCCTCACGGCGCCTCTCGACGCGGGCTTTTCCATGCCCGGTCAGCATGTGAGCGTCATCGCCGCACCCGACCTGATCGGCAGCCGCGCGAGGCGCAGTGTTGAAGAATCCGCAGCGCTGACGATGCTTGGGCGCGTCGAGTTTCATATCGGCGACGTCGTCGTCCATATCGATCACGGCATGGCGGTGCTCGAGACATTGGATGAGATCAATGCCGATGAAGGAATTGTGCACGAGGCTCTGCGTCTGCGCTTCGCCGATGATGCGAAGCTGCTCGTCCCCGTCGATGCGATTGGTAAGATTTGGCACTACGGCTCCGATGCGGACGCAGTGACGCTCGATCGCCTCGACGGCGACGCGTGGCTGAAGCGCCGTGCTGAAGTCGTGCAGGAAGTCGCCGCAGATGCCGCGCGTATGGTGGAGATCGCGGCCGCGCGCAACAAGACGCGCGCCCCGAAATTGCAGCCGCCGTCGCGTGCGTACGAACGCTTTGTCGAGCGCTTCCCTTATCCCCTGACGACGGATCAGGAAGTTGCCGTCGATGCGACGCTTGCTGACCTCGCTCGCGAACGCGCAATGGATCGCCTGGTCTGTGGAGACGTCGGTTTCGGTAAGACCGAAATTGCACTGCGCGCCGCCGCAGCGGCAGTCTTTTCCGGCAAGCAAGTCGCCGTCATCGCGCCGACGACGGTGCTTGTGCGCCAGCACGTCGAGAATTTCCGTCACCGTTTTGCCGGCTTCGGCGTCGAAGTCGCGCATCTCTCGCGTCTGGTAAAAGGCGCCGAGGCACGCAAGGTGGAGGAAGGGTTGGCGAGCGGCGCGATCAAGCTCGTCATCGGCACACATGCACTTGCAGCAAAGAGCGTACATTTCGCCGATCTTGGATTGCTCATCATCGATGAAGAGCAGAAATTCGGCGCCAAGCAGAAAGCGACGTTGCGCGCGGGCGCGAAAAACGCGCATGTGCTGACGCTGACGGCCACTCCAATCCCACGTACGCTGCAATCGGCGCTTGTCGGATTGCAGGATCTAAGCGTGATCGCGACGCCGCCG
>JAFAVH010000084.1 GCA_019242655.1 Methylobacteriaceae bacterium | reverse complement strand
GAACGGCAGATTACCGACGGAATCGCTGCGGCGGCGCTCGCGCGTCTCTCCATCCTGACTTAGACGCTGGAGGCGCGCGGTGACCGCCTCCAGCCGCTGTTCCGTGTCGAGTTCATCGGGCTCGACCTGTTGCTCGGCTGCGCGTTCGGCAATGACGTTGTTCAACCACTCACCGAGGGAGAGGCCGGAGCGCCGCGCGGCCGCCTGGGCGGCGTCCCGCGCATCGAAGTCGACGCCTTTGATGCTCCAGGGGGCTGCCTTGTTCATCGCCACGTCCAATGGACCTTTGTCCCGGGTTCACCAGCGGCTCGGCGGAGCGCAACGCGCGAATCGGCGGCGTGTTAAGGTTTTGCTTCTGCGTTCAGACTTTCTCCATGCGGGGTAAACAACCCGTTAAGCTTGGCCGTTTTTGGCACACCTCTCCCGCACTGTTGCCAATAACCGGACGCGGGAGCACGCTTGCCAGCGGCCTCGAGATAGTTTATATATGAACTATCTCAGACCTACGACGCCGTGTCGGCCCGTCCGAGCGGCAGGAGATTCGCCATGCCGAGCTACAAAGCACCGGTAGAGGACGTCCTGTTCCTCCTGCGCGATGTTTTCCAAATCGACCGCTACAACAATCTTCCGAGCTTCGCGGACGCGACGCCCGACGTTATCGAAGCGATTCTCGGCGAGGCCGCGAAGCTCTGCGAAGAGGTGCTGCAGCCGCTGAATCTGTCCGGCGATCGCGAAGGCTGCGTACGGCAGGACGAGCGGCACGTCACGACTCCCAAGGGCTTCAAGGAAGCCTTCAAGGCGTATGCCGAGGGCGGTTGGATCGGGCTGCCGGTCGATCCCGAATATGGCGGCCAGGGCCTGCCGCACACGCTGGCGATCGCCGTCAACGAGTTCGTCGCCTCCGCCAACATGGCGTTCGGCATGTATCCGGGCCTGACCTCTGGCGCGCTCGCCGCGCTGCTCGTGCATGGCAATGAAGAGCAGAAGCAGCTTTTCGCGCCGAAGATGACCGAGGGACGCTGGTGCGGCACGATGAACCTGACCGAGCCGCATTGCGGTACGGACCTTGGTCTATTGAAAACGAAGGCCGTGCCGAGTGGCGACGGCTCCTATGCGATCACCGGGCAAAAAATCTTCATCTCCGCCGGTGAGCACGATCTTACTGAAAATATCATCCACCTCGTCTTGGCGCGGATCGAAGGCGCGCCGACGGGCGTGAAAGGCATCTCGCTGTTCATCGTGCCGAAGGTGAATGTGAATGCCGACGGATCGCTCGGCGAGCCGAACGGCGTCACCTGCGGCTCGATCGAGCACAAGATGGGCATTCACGGCAACTCGACCTGCGTCCTGAATTACGACGGCGCCAAGGGCTATCTGTTGGGCGAAGCCAATCGCGGTCTCAACGCGATGTTCGTGATGATGAATCACGCCCGCCTCGGTGTCTCGGTGCAGGGCCTCGCGCAATCCGAGGTCGCCTATCAAAACGCAGCGGCTTACGCGAAGGATCGCCTGCAGGGCCGCTCGATTTCCGGCGTGAAAAGCCCCGACAAGGCCGCCGATCCGATCATCGTGCATCCGGACATCCGGCGTAATCTCCTCGAGATCAAAGCTTTCAATGAAGCCGCCCGCGCGCTGGTCTTATGGACCGCCATGCGCAGCGATATCGGACATCATTCCGATGATCTGAAGACAAGCGCCGCGGCAGAAGACTATCTCGGACTGATTACGCCGGTTCTGAAGGGCGTGCTCACCGATGTCGGCTTCGACAACACGGTCAAAGCCCAGCAGGTGCTCGGCGGCCACGGTTATGTCGGCGAATGGGGCATGGAGCAGTTCGTGCGCGATGCGCGGATCGCCATGATCTACGAGGGCGCAAACGGCATCCAGGCGCTGGATCTTGTCGGCCGCAAGCTGCCGAAGGATGGCGGGCGCGCGATCATGACCTTCTTCAACGAAGTGACGCAGTTCGCCAAGGAGAACGAGAGCGACGAGTCCATGAAGCCCTACATCGCGCCCCTGCAGAAAGCCGCCGGCCATCTGCAGCAGGCGACTATGTGGTTCATGCAAAACGGCATGGGAAAGCCCGACAATGCCGGCGCCGGCTCTTATGATTATATGCACCTGTTCGGGCTGGTCGCGCTTGCTTACATGTGGGCGCAGATCGCCAAGACCGCGATCGCCAAGAAGTCGGCCGGCAATGGTGTGGCGGAGAAAATGGACGCGAAGCTCACCACCGGCAAATTCTTCATGGAGCGCATGCTGCCGGAAAGCAGCGTGCGTCTTGCGCGGATCACCTCCGGTGCCGACACGATGATGTCGCTGCCGGCAGACATGTTCTGAGATCAAGAGCGGGATCGCGCACCGTCCGGTGCGCAAACAAAGTTGGTTTGGGAGGCTCCCTATATGGCAGACGCATTCATCTACGATCACGTGCGTACGCCGCGCGGCCGCGGCAAGCCGGACGGATCGCTGCACGAGGTCTCGACGCTTGGCCTTGCCGCCGCCGCACTCAAATCAGTGCGCGACCGTAATGAGCTCAACACGCATCTCGTCGACGACGTCGTCATGGGTTGCGTCGATCCGATCGGCGAGGCGGGCAGCTGCGTGCCGCGCATCGCGGCGCTTGCCGCAGGCTATGGCGATCACGTGCCTGGCATTCAGATCAACCGTTTCTGTGCGTCGGGCCTCGACGCGGTAAACTTCGCCGCGGCGCAGGTCATGTCCGGCCAGCACGACATGACGGTCGGCGGCGGCGTCGAATCAATGAGCCGCGTCGGCATCGGTTCGTCAGGCGGTGCCTGGGCAATGGATCCGGCAGCAGCGATCCCGACCTATTTCATGCCGCAGGGCATCTCCGCCGATCTCATGGCGACAAAGTACGGCTTCTCGCGCGACGACGTCGATTCCTACGCCGTGGAATCACAGAAGCGTGCCGCCGCCGCATGGAGCGAGGGCCGCTTCAAGAAGTCCGTCGTGCCGGTGAAGGACATCAACGGCATCACGCTGCTCGACCGCGACGAGCATATGCGGCCCGAGACGAACATGCAGTCACTCGCATCGCTGAAGCCGTCTTTCACTGTCATCGGCGAGCAGGCCGGGTTCGACTCGGTGGCGATTCAGAAACATCCCGAGGTCGAAGCGATCAATCACGTGCATCACGCCGGCAATTCATCCGGCATTGTCGACGGTGCGGCTGCCGTACTCATCGGTTCGGCGGAAGCGGGCAACAAGGCCGGGCTGAAGCCGCGGGCAAAAATCCGCGCCTTCGCGAATATCGGCTCTGAGCCGGCAATCATGCTCACCGGGCCCGTCGACGTGACCAAGAAGGTCTTGAAGAAAGCGGGCATGAACATCGAGGATATCGATCTCTTCGAGGTCAATGAAGCCTTCGCCTCAGTCGTGCTGCGGTTCCTGCAGGCATTCAACGTCGATCGCTCCAAGGTCAACGTGAATGGC
>JAFAVH010000078.1 GCA_019242655.1 Methylobacteriaceae bacterium | reverse complement strand
GCCGAAGTGTTGGCGGGCTCATCCATCATTCGGGCGATCAGGTTGGCTTGCGGTCAGCTTGAACGCGGCGCTACGCCGCAACCTCGCGCCGCGACTCACTCGCGAGCAGCGTCTGATACAGGCGAACATAATTCTGCGCCATCGTCGTGGCGGAGAAGCGTTCCTCGAAAATATTGCGGATTTTTTGACGCGGCAGATGCGCGGCGCGCGCGACATCCTTTACCGCCTCGTCGACGCCGGCGACGATGAAGCCGGTGATCCCATCGTCGATCACTTCCGGCACCGAGCCGTTGTTCCAGGCAATCACCGGTGTGCCGCAGGCCATCGCCTCTATCATGACGAGGCCGAACGGCTCCGGCCAGTCGATCGGGAAGAGCAGCGCTGCCGCGTTGCCGAGGAATTCGGACTTCTGATCGTCACCGATCTCGCCGACATAGTCGACGCCGGGCTGCTCCAGCATCGGCTTCACCTGCTCGTAATACTGCTCTTCGAGCGGCTCGATCTTGGCGGCGATGCGCAAGGGCAGGCCGACCTTCTGTGCGACCTCGATCGCCCTGTCGACGCGCTTCTCCGGCGAGATGCGGCCGAGAAAGGCGAGGTAATCACCGCGCGGATTTTCCACGAGCTTGAACAAGCGGCTGTCGACGCCGTGATGCACGGTTTGCGCCCAGCTCACGCCGGGCAGCGGCCGCCGCTGCGAGTCGGAAATCGAGACGAGCGGATATTGCGGCCAGTGGCGATAAACCTCGCCGAGATCTTTGAGGTCGAGGCGCCCGTGCAAGGTCGTCACGGTGCGTGAGGCGATGTCCTCGAAAAAGGGCAGGTGGATGAGCTCTGTGTGGAAATGGATGAGGTCGAAATCGTCCTGCCGGCGGCGCAATTCGCTCATCTGCGAAAGATGCGCCGCGAGGTCCGATTTGAAGGGCGTCGGATCGAGGCGGATCGCCTGATCGCGGACCGCGACGAGCTCGGCGCGGGTCTTTGCATCGGCGCTGGAGAAGAGGGTGACGTCGTGACCGAGGTCGACAAGCGCTTCGGTGAGAAAGGATACGATGCGTTCGGTGCCCCCATAGAGCTTGGGAGGCACCGCCTCGTAGAGAGGCGCGACCTGCGCGATCTTCATCTTTTCTCCTGGCCGGACCAGCCCGGCCGCATCGCCAAGCATACCTGTAAGATCAAGCATGCCAGTAACGATGAAGAGGCGCGCGGGTTCACCCCGCTTCCCTTATGCCGCGGCATCCCGGCACAGCACCGCAAATTCCGGCTTGAGCGCGGCTGCGGAACTGTGCCGCTCGCCCCACGTTGAGTCCCGCAAAGGTCGTTTCAGCGTTCTGCGTCAACGGATTGGGCGATGGCACCGAGACCGAATTGGAAGGGTTACCTGAAGCTGGCGCTGGTTTCGTGTCCCGTCGCCATGTTCTCCGCGACGAGCGCGAGCGAGCGCATCTCATTCCATATGATGAACCGCAGCACCGGCAATCGCCTGAAGCAGCAATATATCGATGCCGAGACCGGCGACCTCGTCGAGTCCGCCGACCGCGTGAAGGGCTACGAGGTCGCGCGCAACGATTACGTCCTGCTCGAGCCGGAAGAATTGAAGGACGTGCAGCTCGAGAGCACGCATACGATCGAGATCGAGCATTTCGTGCCGCGCGCGGAAATTGATCCCGTCTACTACGATTCCTCCTACTACATCGTGCCGGACGACGAGGTCGGCGCCGAGGCATTCGCCGTCATCCGCGAAGCGATGCGCAAGCGCGACATGGTCGGTATCGCGCGTGTCGTGCTCTACGGCCGCGAGCGCATCATCATGCTCGAGCCGCGCGGCAAGGGTCTCGCCGGCACGACGCTGCACTACAATTACGAAGTGCGCGAGGACAAAAGCTATTTCGACGAGATCAAGAACAAGAGCGTCGGCAAGGACATGCTCGATCTCGCCTCACATATCATCGACACCAAGATTGGGCACTTCAATCCGAGCGAGTTCAAGGACCGCTACCAGGATGCCGTCGTCGACTTGATCCGCGCCAAGCGCGCCGGAAAGCCGTTGCCGGCGCCGGCCGCGCCGAAGCCGAGCAACGTCGTCAATCTCATGGATGCGCTGAAGCGCAGCCTCGAAACCGAGAAGGGCGGCAAGGGCAAATCGAGCGCGCGCAAATCCGGATCGAAAGCGGCATCGCATGCGCGCCCGGCGGCGCAGCGCACCGCGCGCAGCCGCGCATCGACGAAGTCGCACGCGCGCAAAGCGGGCTAGCACCAACGGGGCAGAGATTTGGCCAAAGGCCTCGCCACTTACAACGAGAAGCGCAATTTCGGCATCACGTCGGAGCCGCGCGGCCGCAAGGCGAAAGCCGGCGGCTTTTCCTTCGTCGTGCAGAAACACGCGGCGACGCGGCTGCATTACGATTTCCGTCTCGAGCTCGACGGCGTGCTCAAGAGCTGGGCGGTCACGCGCGGCCCGAGCCTTGTCCCCGGCGAAAAGCGCCTTGCCGTGCAGACCGAAGACCACCCGCTCGATTACGGCGACTTCGAAGGCAATATCCCGAAAGGCCAGTATGGCGGCGGCGCCGTGCTCGTCTGGGATCGCGGGACGTGGAAGCCCGAGGGCGACCCGCAGAAAGGGCTCGCCAAGGGGCATCTCGATTTCAGCCTCGACGGTACAAAGCTCGAAGGCCGCTGGCATCTCGTGCGGCTGAAGCCGCGCGCGGGTGAAAAGCGGGATAATTGGCTGCTCATCAAGTCCGAGGATGAGGCCGCGCGTCATTCCGGCGATCCCGACATTCTCGAGGAGAAGCCGAAATCGGCGAAAACCGGCCGCACGATCGAACAAGTCGCGGGCGATTCCGGGAGCGCCGTGTGGCAATCGAACCGCAGCGATTCATCGGCGGTGACAAAGAAGAAAGCATTGTCGCCGCGCGAGCGAGCGAAAATGCCTTTGGAAGCGCCGGCAAAGGCTCCGTCTGCGAAAACAAAACCTAACGCTGCGAGCAAGAAAGCAGCGGTCGCCAACAAAACAGCGTCTGCAAAGAGCAGCAAATCCGCGCCGCGTAAAAAAAAAGCGCTCGATCTGAACATCCCAGAAGGCGCGCGCAAAGGTAAGCTGCCGGGCTTCGTCGAACCTTACCTTGCGTCACTCTCGGAGAGCCCGCCCAATGGCGCGGGATGGCTGCACGAAATAAAATTCGACGGCTACCGCTTGCAGGCGGAGATCGACGACGGCCGCGTGACCTTGCGCACGCGCCGCGGCCTGGATTGGACGGCGAAATTCCGCGGCATCGCGGATGCGCTCGCGACATTGCCCGTCGAAACGGCGCTCATCGACGGCGAAGCGCTTGTCGAGGATGCCAAAGGCATCTCGGATTTTTCGAGCCTGCAGAACGCGCTCAGCGAAGGCCAGGATGAGAAGATCGTCTTCTATTCCTTCGATCTCATTTACATCAACGGCTACGATCTGCGCGGTGTGCCGCTCAAGGAACGTAAACGCGCACTCGCCGATCTGCTTGCGTCACAAACCGACAAAAGCCGCATCCGCTACAGCAGCGATTTTGAGGTCGGCGGCGAGCGCTTACTGCAGCATGTCTGCCTTCTCGGCGCCGAAGGTATCGTTTCGAAACGCGCCGATGAGCCTTATCGCAGCGGGCGCGCCAAAGGCTGGCTCAAAGCAAAATGCGCCGACCGTCAGGAATTCATCATCGCCGGTTATGTGCCGTCGACGACGTCGCCGAGAGCGATCGGCTCACTCATCGCCGCCTATAATAAAGACGGCAAGCTCTTGCATGCCGGCCGCGTCGGCACCGGCTATTCGATGAAGGTCGCGCAGCAGCTTTTCAAGCTGCTCGATCCCGATCGCGTGCAAAGGCCACCCTTTGCCGATCCGTTGCCTTCCGAAGCGCGACGCGATGCGCGTTTCGTCGCGCCGAAGCGTGTCATGGAAGTCGCTTTCCGCGGCTGGACCGCCGGCGGCCAGATACGCCAGGCGGCGTATAAAGGCTTGCGCGAGGACAAGCCGCCGCAGGAAGTGGTGCGCGAGAGCACCGCGCGTTCCATCGAGGCGCCATCCGCGAAGCCGATGCCGGCGTTTCATCTCACGCATCCCGATCGCGTGCTGTGGCCGGAAGCCGGCATCACCAAGCAAGGCCTCGCCGAATATTACGTCAGCGTCTGGGACTGGATCGAGCCGCACATCGTCAAGCGGCCCTTAAGTCTGGTGCGCTGTCCGACCGGTATTTCCGACGCATGCTTCTTCCAGAAGCACGAATGGAAAGGCATGGATCGCGCGATCGAACTCATTCACGATCCGAAGGACGGCGAGAAACTCGTCAGCGTGTCGGGCCTTGAGGGTCTGCTCGCGCTCGTGCAGGCGAGTGCGCTGGAAATACATCCCTGGGGATCGACCGGCCGCGATCTCGAACGTCCCGATCGCCTGATTTTCGATCTCGATCCGGGCGACGGTGTCGCGTTCACCGACATGATCGCCGGCGCGCATGAAATCCGCGCGCGGCTCGCGGCGATGAAACTCGCAAGTTTCGTCAAGACGTCGGGTGGAAAGGGCCTGCACGTCGTCGTGCCGCTGACGCCTAGCGCCGGCTGGGACGAAGCGAAAGATTTCTGTCGCATCGTCGCCGAAAGCATGGAACGCGATGCGCCGCAGCGTTACACATCCATCGTGACGAAACGCGAGCGCAAGGGAAAGATCTACGTCGACTATCTGCGCAACGGGCGCGGTGCGACCGCGATCGCGCCCTATTCGCCGCGCGCGCGTGTTGAGGCCGGCGTCGCGACGCCGCTTGCCTGGGAAGAGCTTTCGAGCCTCACCGCCGCCGACCTCTACACGCTCGACAATATCGGGAACCGGATGGCGCGGCTCGGCACCGATCCGTGGGCGGACATGAGCAAGATCAAGCAGACGCTGCCGAAAGCGAAAGCCCCACAGCCGCGCGCAGCGCCAGCACGCAAACGGGTGCCGGCGTGACGCAGGAACGTGCGCGCGCGGCCGCACGCGAAACATCGCATGACGTGCTCGTCATCGGCGGCGGCAATGCCGCACTTTGCGCCGCGATCAGCGCACGACGCAGCGGCGCGTCCGTGCTCGTGCTCGAAGGTGCGCCGAAATTCTATCGCGGCGGCAATACGCGTCACACGCGCAACATGCGCTGCGCGCACGACGCGGCGACCCAGACATTGAGCGGACCTTACAGCGAGGAAGAATTCTTCGACGATCTCATGCGCGTCACGCAAGGTCACACCGACGAAGACCTCGCGCGCTTCATGATCAGCCAGTCGAAGGACGTATTGAACTGGATCCCCGAGCAGGGCGTGCGCTTCCAGCCTTCGCTCGGCGGGACGTTGAGCTTGGGGCGCACGAATTCGTTCTTTCTCGGTGGCGGCCGCTCGATGCTGAACGCGCTTTATCTCACCGCGGAAACGCTCGGCGTCGATATCCGTTATGACGCGGAAGTCGTCGATCTCGATATCGAGGACGGGATGTTTCTGTCGGCAACCGTGAAGAATGGCGGCGGACCCGAATTCATTCGCGCGCGAACCCTAGTCGCCGCCGCGGGCGGTTTCGAAGCCAATATCGAATGGCTGAAGCAATATTGGGGCCCGCCGGCTGAGAATTTCCTCATCCGCGGCACGCCGTATAATCGCGGTACGATCCTGAAAATGCTGATTGAGCGCGGCGTGCAGGAGATCGGCGATCCGACGCAATGCCACGCGGTGGCGATCGATGCGCGTGCACCGAAATTCGACGGCGGCATCATCACGCGGCTCGATTGCGTCGTCTTCGGCATTGTCGTCAACAAAAATGCCGAGCGCTTCTACGACGAGGGCGAGGACATCTGGCCGAAGCGTTACGCGATCTGGGGCCGGCTCGTCGCCGCGCAGCCCGATCAGATCGCCTACATCATCTTTGATGCGCGCTCGCTCAACCTGTTCATGCCGTCCTGCTTCCCGCCGATCGAAGCCGGAAGCATTCGCGAGCTTGCCGGCAAATTCGGGCTCGACGCAGACGCGCTCGAGAACACTGTCGCGGCATTCAACGCCGCGGTGCGGCCCGGCACGTTCGACGACAAGATTCTCGACGATTGCCGCACCGAGGGGCTTACCCCGCCGAAATCGCATTGGGCACGGCGCATCGAGACGCCGCCCTTCTATGCTTATCCGGTGAGGCCGGGCATCACCTTCACCTATCTCAGCACGCGCGTTGATCGCGACGCACGCATGCGCATGAAGGACGGCAAGTCCGCCGCGAACATGTTCGCGGCGGGCGAGATCATGGCCGGCAACGTGCTCGGCCGCGGTTACGCCGCAGGAATCGGCATGACGATCGGCAGCGTGTTCGGACGCATTGCGGGGCGGGAGGCGGCAAAAAGTGCACGCAACTGAAACGCTGGCCGAGGCCGACCGGCTGATGACGCTGTGCAATTCCTGCCGCTATTGCGAAGGATTGTGCGCCGTGTTCCCGGCGATGGAAATGCGCCGCGCCTTTCCCGACGGCGATCTCAATTATCTCGCCAATCTCTGCCACGGCTGCGGCGCCTGCTACTTCGATTGCCAATTCGCGCCGCCGCACGAATTCAACGTCAATGTGCCGCGCGTGCTGGCTGAGGCGCGCGCCGACTCTTACGCCGCTTATACGTGGCCGCGCGCGCTCGCGCCGATGTTTGCCCGCAACGGACTGGCGATCAGCCTCGTCGCGGCGCTGTGCGTCGCGGCGTTCATTCTGGCCTTTGCCGGCTGGCAGGATCGCGACGTGCTGTTCGGCAGCAATACCGGTCCCGGCGCCTTCTTCAGGATCATGCCGCACAAGCTGATGGTCGCCATCTTCGGTGCGGCCTTCATCTACGCGCTCGTAGCAATGACGATGGAGATGCTGACCTTCTGGCGCGAGATCGGCGAACCGATGCAGACGCTGACGCGGTCAGGGCCGCTGCTCAACGCGGCGCACGACACGCTCCGCCTGCGTTATCTCGAAGGCGGCAAGATGGGCTGCTACAACGAGGATGAGCGCCCGACCGACCGGCGCCGCCTCTATCATCATCTGACGTTCTACGGCTTCCTTCTCTGCTTCGCCTCGACATGCGTCGCAACCCTCTATCATTACCTCGGCCGCGAGGCGCCTTATGCCTGGTACGAACTGCCGGTCATTCTCGGCACGCTGGGCGGTCTCGGCCTGCTCATCGGTCCTGCGGGATTGCTTGCGGCAAAACTCCGCCGCGATCCCGACATGCTCGACAAGCCGCGCCTCGGCATGGATGTCGCTTTCATCTTCATGCTGTTCCTGGTGAGCTTGACCGGCTTGGCGCTGCTCGTCTTCCGCGCCGGCCCCGCGATGGGCATATTGCTCGCGGTGCATCTTGGCTTCGTGTTCGCGTTCTTCATCACGATGCCTTATGGTAAGTTCGTTCACGGGCTTTAC
Organism: Methylobacteriaceae bacterium; assembly: GCA_019242655.1. Lineage (GTDB taxonomy): Bacteria > Pseudomonadota > Alphaproteobacteria > Rhizobiales > Beijerinckiaceae > JAFASC01. The sequence continues at coordinate 6,204 of JAFAVH010000078.1, read as the reverse complement.
CGGTTTGCCGCGCTGATCCGCTACGCCAGGGAGAGGCGGGCGCTGCACGAGCCAGAAGTTGCCGCGGTGACCGCGCCGGCCGCCGCTACCGGCCAAGGTGGTTCGCGGCCATAAAAGAATTTGGGGAGGAAGATATGCTGCCACCGGAACAGCGCAAGGAAAAGATCAAGGACGTGCTCCGCGTTGCCAGCGGCAATTTCCTCGAACAATACGATTTCTTCGTTTTTGCTTATTATGCGCGCTACATCGCCTCGACGTTCTTTCCCTCGAGCGATCCGTTCGCCTCGTTGATGGCAACGTTCGCGACATTCGCCGCCGGCTTCCTAATGCGGCCGCTCGGCGCGTTCTTCCTCGGCGCGTTTATCGACAAGCACGGCCGGCGCATCGGCCTCATCGTGACGCTCGGCATCATGGCCATCGGCACGGTGACCATCGCGCTGACGCCCGGTTACGCGACGATCGGCGTCGCCGCGCCGCTGCTGGTCGTGATCGGCCGGCTCCTGCAGGGCTTCTCCGCCGGCGTCGAGCTCGGCGGCGTCTCGATCTATCTCGCGGAGATCGCCACACCCGGCAACAAGGGCTTCTATTGCTCATGGCAATCGGCCAGTCAGCAGGTTGCAGTTATTCTGGCATCGCTTCTCGGCTTCATCCTGAGCCTGATCTTTCCGCCGGAAACAATGCTCGCATGGGGCTGGCGCATCCCATTCATCTTGGGCTGCATGATCATCCCGCTGATCATGTTCTTCCGGACCTCGCTCAAGGAGACGGAAGCGTTCGCCAGCCAAGCGCATCATCCGACCGGGCCTGAGATCGCGCGGATGGTACGCGACAACTGGTACATCATCCTGCTCGGCGCGATGTTGTCGACGTTGACGACGACCTGCTTCTATCTCTGCACAGCCTACACGCCGACTTACGGCAAGGAGGTGCTGCATCTGGCCGAACGCGATGCGCTGCTTGTGACGATCTGCGTCGGCGCTTCCAACTTCATTTGGCTACCCATCGGCGGCGCTCTCTCCGATCGGATCGGCCGGCGTCCGGTGCTGCTCGTTTTGTCGATCCTCGGAATCCTGACGCCGTATCTCGCGCTGACATGGCTTGTCGGCGCGCCGTCATTCAGCCGTCTGTTGATCGTCGAATTGTTCCTGTCGTTCATCTTCGGCGTCTATAACGGCGCGATGATCCCGCTACTTACCGAGATCATGCCGTTCAAGGTGCGCACGTCCGGTTTCTCGATCGCGTTCGCGCTAGCGACGGCGATCTTTGGCGGCATGACGCCGGCGGTCGCGACAGCACTCGTTCAGTATACGAACGACAAGGCAAGCCCCGCATTATGGCTGTCGCTTGCGGCTATCTTGGCGCTCGTGGCGATCATCCTCGTGCGCAGGTTCGATCCGGCTTATTCCAAGCAGCCGGACGATTTGGCTTACGCGCGGTAGGCCCCGACGACGCGCGTCTCGCTGCGCAAATGCAGCGCTGCGGCGACGATGCGCTGCGCTTGCAGAAGGCGCTGCGCTTCGGCTTCGCCGCACGATAATGCGCAGGCGATCTCTTCCGCCGACAGCGCGCCGACGGCGCGCGTGACAAGCCGCGGGCCAAGGTCGCTCTGCGGATCGAGCTCGTTGGCTGGCACGCGCGTAATGCCGGGATGATCCGGCAGATCGACGGCGTTTGCGACGATCGTTGCTGCGACGTCTGCGGCAGCGGCGTTCGCGGCGAGGATCGTCACCGCGTCGGCGATACCGAGCGAGAACGAGCGGCCGCGCCAGCCGCTCGTTGCAATGCCGCCAATGCCATCGCCGCCGGAGATGCCCGCCTGCCCGAATAGGTTCGGTGCGTCCGGCCGATCGACCATGCCGATCGCAAACAACTGCCCGGCCGCAAGATGCAGTGCGATGTCGCCGCCATTGTTGACATAGGCGCGTTGTAGATCCGCCGCATTGAGCATCGCGGCCAAAATCTCATCGGCGACAGCGCCCGCGACCGCGGCCATGCGCGTGATGAAGCATTCGCCTGCGTATGCGCGCACCGCCATGTCCATGCGCCGCGCGGTCGCGCATTGCGGCAACGGATTGTCGGGCTGCATTTCGCTGCGCAGCAGCAGCAGCTCTTCGCAGAGCTCATCGAGGATTGTGCTGAAGCGCTGTGTTGCTGCTTTGTAACCCGCACGAACCGCGCTCTCTGCGCCAAACGCGCCAATCACAAGATCGATCGGCCCGTCGTTCAGATGCAGCCGGCCGCCGGGCAGAAACGCAACCTGCGCCCGAACCGGTGCGTGCGCGTTCAATGCACTCTCGTGCGCGGCGGACGCAGCGGCCAATCTTCGCCGGGACGCGGCGGCATTTCGAGCTGCTTCTTACCCTGCTCGCGCCGCACCTCTTCGAGCGGGCGCACATGATCCATGTGGCCGCCGAGCGCCGCGTAATCGGAAAGCCGCAGCGAGAATTCGATTGGCGCGACGATCGCCGGCGTCGGCACATAACCGAACGAGTTTTCCGGCAAGAGCGTCACATCGACCATGAAGGTGATGCCGCCGCCCGGCCACACATAGACAGGCGCGCCGCCGGCGGTGACGGTCGTAAGCGCGTCCTTCACCGAGCGCGTGAGGCGCACGGGATTTTCGGTAACGCCGGCGCGCAGCGAGCCGCCCGCGCCACCCATGAACAGGACCGTGCACAAAGCCGGTTCGCAATTCTCCTTGATGCGCTCGACCGACTCGGTCAGCACCGCGGGCAGATCGCGCTGCACCGGCCGCAACGCTTCGTCGAGCTCGTAATAGGCGTGCTGCTCGCCGGTCGTCGACACCATGAGCATGCGCAGACCCGGCCGCGCGCCTTTCCGCGCATCGAAGCCGGCGACGATCTCGAGCGGGTCCATGACATTGGTGCCGCCCCAGCCCGCGCCGGGCTCGGCAACATGGAAATAGCGCCCGGGCGTCGAGCGCCGTCCCTTCATCTTGATCCCGGTATCGGTGATGCCGAGCACCTTGCCCGCCTGATGCTCGGAAAGAACGCCGGTGATGTGGTCGTCGACGACCACGACCTCGTCGACCTTGCCGAACCATTGCTTAGCGAACATGCCGATCGTCGCCGATCCGCAACCGACGCGCATACGCTCTTCCATGGCGCCGTTGACGATTGGCGGATGTCCCGCCTGCACGATGACGCTTGCGCCGCCGTCGATTGCCATCTCGACGGCCTTGCCGTTGCACAGATCGAGCAGCGCCTCGCAGGTGACGCGCCCCTCTTTCTTGCCGCCATGCGTCAGGTGATTGACGCCGCCGAGCGAGAGCATCTGCGAGCCGTATTCGCCGGTCGTCACATGACCAACCGGCTCGCCGTCTACACGCACGGCAGCGCATTCCGGTCCGAGATAGCGGTCGGTGTCGATCTTCAGCTTGACGCCGCAATAGGAGTAGATGCCCTCGGTGACGACCGTCACCATGTCGACACCCTCGACCTGCGAGGAGACGATGAAGGGCGCCGGCTTATAGTCGGGATAGGTCGTGCCGGCGCCGATCGCGGTCACGAATGTCGCCGGCGCGCCGAGAATCTCGCCGTCCCAATCGGCGGACTGTTCGAGGAACGGCACGACGGCGCCGCCTTCAACGACGGTGCGCTCGAGCAGAACGTGCGGATCGACGCGGACAAGCTCGCCGTCGCGATTGGCGTAGCGGTCGCAGGCGCCGAGCATGCCAGGCTTGATGTAGCACATGACCGGACAGGCATCGCAGCGGATCTTGTCGTCGGGCGGAGATTGAATCTCGGTCACGGCGCCTCCTTGAGGCAATTTATCGGTCGATCTTGCCGCCACGTCGCGGATGCAAGGCTGTAGGATTCGAGCGGCAACCCCGTTTACAACAGCGGCTTTTTTGTTAGTATACAAACAAAATTGCGCTTTAGGCCGACGCTGTCAAGCGGTGCCAAGAGTGTGATACGGATCGGATTTCGAGCCGCGAAGGGAGCGATCCATGGGGACCTATCTCCGCAACGCATGGTATCCCGCCGCCTGGTCCCGCGATATCGGGCGCGCGCTGATGAAGCGCCGCTTGCTTGAAGAAGATGTCGTCCTCTACCGCACCGAAGCCGGCACGGTCTGCGCGCTGGAGGACGTTTGTCCGCATCGCCTGATGCCGCTTTCCCTGGGCAAGCTCGAAGGCGACACGATCCAGTGCGGCTATCACGGGCTTACGTTCGACTGCAGCGGCAAATGCGTGCGTGTCCCCGGCCAGGACGTCATCCCGCAGACCGCGCGCGTTCGCGCCTATCCCATTCACGAGAATATGGGGCTTGCCTGGATCTGGATGGGCGACCCGGCCAAGGCCGATCCCTCACACGTCTTCGATCTTCCGCAATACCACGATGCGTCCTGGAGCGCGGTTGAGGGCGATGCGCTCGAGGTCGCGGCGAATTATCTCTCGCTCGCCGACAATCTCTGCGATCCCTCGCATGTGAGCTTTGTTCATCTCTCGACGCTCGGCAACGCGCAGAGCGAAGACATACCCGTGCATTTCGAGGTCATTCCCGAAGAGCACAAAGTGCTCACCTGGCGATGGATCATCGATGCGCCGGCGATTCCCTTGTTTCAGAAATTCGGCAATTTCCGCGGCAATGTCGATCGCTGGCATTATTACCACTATTACGCCCCGAACATCGCGATCATCGATTTCGGCAGTGCGCTCACCGGCACGGGAGCGCCGGAGGGCAAGCGCGGCGACTGCATCCAGGTTTTCGCCTGTCACTTCCTGACGCCGGTCGATGAGAGCCATTCGATCGACTATTGGCTGCATGTGAAGAACTTCCATGCCGACGAGGCGATGAACCGCGCGTTGTCCGATCAGTTCCGCCTGGCTTTCAACGAAGACAAGGAAATTCTCGAAGCGATCGAGGTGAACGAGCGCCGCCTTCCCGGCCGCCGGCAGATTCGCCTTGCGATCGACGGTTCTCCGATCAGAATGCGCAAGATGGTGTCGGACATGATAGGTTCGGAAGCTCCGACCGAGTCCAAGGCGGCGTAACGTCGTCAGGTTCAACGAAGCGGCATGAAAGTTGCTCTTTCTTCTGCCCAGTGAGGTGTAGCGATGCGACCGATAGCGGGTTTCGTAACTGCGGCGGTCTGCGCCGCTGGCTTTGCCGCCATGTCCATGAATGGCGCCGAAGCGCAAAACACAGTCCGCATCGGCGAGATCAATAGCTACAAGTCTCAGCCCGCCTTTCTCGATCCCTATCGGAAGGGAATGGAGCTCGCGCTCGAGGAGATCAACGCCGCGGGCGGCGTGAACGGCAAGAAAGTCGAAATCGTCATCCGCGACGACGGCGGCAATCCCGGTGACGCCGTGCGCAACGCCGAGGAAGTCGTCTCACGCGAAAAGGTCGATTTCATCGTCGGCGGCTTTCTCTCCAATATCGGCGTCGCGCTTACCGATTTCGCCAAGCAGAAGAAGATATTCTTTCTGGCGAGCGAGCCCTTAACCGACAAGATCGTCTGGCAGGGCGGCAATCATTATACGTTCCGCCTGCGTCCATCGACTTACATGCAAGTGTCGATGCTGGTGCCCGAAGCGGCGAAAGCGAATAAGAAGCGCTGGGCCCTCATCTATCCGAATTACGAATACGGACAATCGGCGGCAGCGACCTTCAAGTCGCAGCTCAAGGCGCTCCAGCCCGACGTCGAGTTCGTCACCGAGCAGGCAACGCCGCTCGGCAAGGTTGATGCCGGCGCGGTGGCGCAGGCCATCGACGATGCCAAGCCCGACGCGGTGTTCAACGTGCTGTTCGGCGCCGATCTCGCGAAACTGGTGCGCGAGACGACCACGCGCGGCACCTTCGCCACCCGCACGGTGGTGAGCCTGCTCTCTGGCGAGCCCGAATATCTCGATCCGCTCAAGGACGAGGCTCCGGTCGGCTGGATTGTCACCGGCTATCCCTGGAATGCGATCGACACGCCGGCGCACAAGGCGTTCGTGGCCGCCTACGAGAAGCGCTGGAACGATTATCCGCGACTGGGCTCCGTCGTCGGGTATCTCACCGTCAAATCGCTGGCCGCCGACATCATCAAGGCGGGGTCGACCGACACCGAGAAGCTGATCGCCGCGTTCCGCGGTCTCAAGGTGGATGGCCCGCTCGGCCCGTTCGAGTTCCGGGCGAGCGACCAGCAGGCGACTTTGGGCGCTTATGTGGGTCGCATCGTCCTCAAGAACGGCAA
>JAFAVH010000408.1 GCA_019242655.1 Methylobacteriaceae bacterium | reverse complement strand
CATTTGGATGATCGGTCGCGGATCATCGTCACCCTCCCCTGAAGGGGGAGGGTCGGACCACCGTAGGTGGTCCGCGGTGGGGTGACCGCGGTGCGTAGTGCGATGCCTCGTGTGCAGCACGGCCTGGTAATACCACGTCGGCCGGGGCAAACCTCTTGAGAGATCGGTCAAGGCAAGGAGAATTTCGATGGGCCTGTCCGCTTCGCGTCTGTTCGCTTCGCTCTTGATCATGATCTCCTTGGCGGCAACCGGCACCGCTCAACCGCGCAGCACGCCGGACGCGGCGGCGCAAGACTATGTGCATCTTGTGCTCGAAATCGGCGCGCATGAAAAAGGCTATGTTGATGCCTATTTCGGGCCGCCGGAGTGGCGAACCGAGGCCGAGGCGCATCCGCGCGGCATTGCTGAACTGAAAGCCGAGGCGGACCGCATCCAGTCAGTCCTGAGCGCACAAAATGTGAGCGCTCAACAGCCGGTCGAGCGCCACCGTAACGCCTGGCTCAGAGCGAACGTTGCCAGCGCGCGGTCGCGCCTCGACATGATCGAGGGCGCGCGCTTTCGCTTCCTCGACGAAGCCACGCGCCTGTTTGCGCTGACGCCGGCGCTGCATCCGCTCGCAACGTATGACCCGGTGCTGGCGCGCATCGAGACGTTGGTGCCCGGCGATGGTCCATTAGTCGAGCGCATGGAAGACTTTCGCCGCCGCTACGTCATCCCGCCCGACCGCCTCGACGCCGTGATGAATGCGGCAATCGCCGAGTGCCGCCGCCGCTCGCTCGCGCACATGCAATTGCCGGCCAACGAGCAATTCACCATGACGTTCGTGACGCATCAAAGCTGGAGCGCCTACAACTGGTATCAGGGCAACAACCAGAGCCTGATCGAAGTCAACACCGATTTGCCCATATACATCGACCGAGCCGTCTCACTTGGCTGCCACGAAGGCTATCCGGGCCATCACGTTCAAGGCATCTACAATGAGCGGCTCTATCGCGAGCGCGGGCTGGTTGAATTCTCGGTCGCGCCGCTTTATGCTCCGGCGAGCCCGATCAACGAAGGCGGCGCCGATTACGGCGTCGATCTGGCGTTTCCCGGCGACGAGCGCATCGGCTTCGAAGCGAAGGAGCTCTATCCTTTGGCCGGGCTCGATCCGGCGACGGCGCCGCTATACGGCGCTTTGCGCAAAGCGCTCAACGATCTTGCCGGCGCCCGACTAACGATCGCGGCGATGTATCTCGACGGCGAAATCGACCGCGCTCGCGCGCTGGAATTGACGCAGCGCTATGGGCTGGTTTCACGTGAACGCGCCGAACAGAGTCTCGCCTTCACCGAGCACTATCGCTCCTACGTCATCAACTATTCGGCCGGCAAGGACTTGATCGGCGCCTATGCCGAACGTGCGGGCAATGACCAGACCGCGCATTGGGAGGCCTGTGAGCGCATCTTATCCGAGGCGCTTCTGCCGCCGGATCTGGCGCCGTAGCGCTGTGAGAAACAATTGACGAGCGGCGCAATTGCAGTCAAAGTAACTGCAAAGCCCAACAGGAGTTTATCATGCGCGCTCGCTTTTCGGCCGCGACGGCAACCCTCGCCATTGCCGCCGCCGCCAGTGTCGCCGTTTCGCTGTCCCACCTGGCGGCCTTGGCTCAAGCGCCGGCGGCGTCCGACACGGCGCTAAAGACACCGTGGGGCGAACCGGACCTTCAGGGAATCTGGACCGACGAATTTGACACGCCGCTACAACGCTCCGCGCGGTTTGCGAATCAGGAATTCTTCACCGACGCGCAGCGCGAGGAATTGGACCGGCAGCGCGGCGCGTTGTTCGGCAGCGACCCGCGCCAGGAGCGCGGATCGACGCGCGATGTCGGCGGCGCCTACAATACAAGTTTTTTGACCATCAAGCATGCCGGTCCGCGCACCTCCTTGGTCGCCGATCCGCCAAACGGCAGGATTCCGCCGCAGACGCAGGAAGCGCAGAAGGCCGCGGCGGCCGACCGCGAGTTTCGCCTCGCTTTGCTGCGATCGACCGCCCTA
>JAFAVH010000338.1 GCA_019242655.1 Methylobacteriaceae bacterium | reverse complement strand
TAACGGCATACGCTCGATCGTCTCCGTCGCCGGCTTGTATTGAATGAGCTGGATGAGCTCGTTTTCGAACACGATGGCGCCCGGCGTCGCGGCGAGGTTCTTGCCGACTTCGAAAGCATCCTCGTCGACGCGGGTGATGCGGCCCTTTTGAATGTCGGCGATGAGGTTGCGCATGCCGGCGGCGATGCTTTCCGATTTCGTTTCGATCGCCTTCTTGATCACCTCCGGATTGGTCGCGGGGAAATTGGCCGGGCTTAGCGCGTCGGCATATTGGCGCGCATAGAAGCGCAATTGCATTTTGGTGCGTTCGTCGACATCGGCATTGTCGACAAAATCGCGCAGGAATTTCGTGTTGATGAGATAGGATTGCTTGAGGACGTCGAAGAACGGCTGCTCTTCCCACGCTTCGTCGCGGAAGCGCTTGTCCTTCTTGGCCGGTTGGGCGGCGGACTTCGTCTCGCCGAGAACAGGTTTGAGGAATGCGTTGTTCCACATCGCCGTCATCTGCTCGGCATAGCGGCGCTGCATCTCGGCCATTGCGGCGAACGGCTCGGCGCCCGCGCCGAAGCCGGGAAACAATGCATTCGGCTGCCACGGTGCGGCGGCGCCGCCTTGTTTCATCGCCGCCTGCGTCGCCTCCGTCTGTGCCGCGACGGCATGCTCGAATTGCTGCATCAATTCCTGGCCGGTCTGCATCAGGCTCTGCAGGTAATTGAGCCCGTCCGCCGGGGTCTGCGTATCTGCCATCATTTCCTCCCCGGCCGCTTGTTGCGGCCTGTCTTGACCCTGGTTTAAACCGCGAAGCCTGCCCCTGGTTCGGCGCGGCGCGATTTTGTGAAGTCTTTTCTCCTGGAGCGCACGGCAGAATGGAAAATCCGCCGCAAGAACCCAAGTCTTTTTTGCCCAAGCGATTTTTGCGCGCGCTGTTCGATGCGGCAATCGCGGCGGCCCTGCCGGAAAAGCGCGTGCCTGCATTTCTGACGGCGCCGCCAAAGGGCCGTACCCTCGTCATCGGTGCGGGCAAGGCGGCGGCGACGATGGCGCAGGCGGTCGAGAACAACTGGCCGGGCGAGCTCGCGGGGCTCGTCGTCACCCGCTACGGCCATCGCGTGCCGACCTCCCGCATCGAGGTGATCGAGGCGAGCCATCCGGTGCCCGATCAGGCCGGAGCAGATGCGGCGCAACGCATGCTGCAAATGGTCCAAGGCTTGAGCGCCGACGATCTCGTTCTAGCGCTGATCTCGGGCGGCGGCTCGGCATTGCTGCCAATGCCGTTCGAGGGATTGAACCTCGCCGACAAGCAGGCGGTCAACACGGCTTTGTTGAAATCCGGCGCCAGCATTCACGAGATGAATTGCGTGCGCCGGCATCTCTCCGGGATCAAGGGCGGGCGGCTCGCTGTTGCCTGCCATCCGGCGAAGGTGGTCAACCTGTTGATCTCCGACGTGCCCGGCGATAATCCCGTCGACATTGCATCAGGGCCGACGGTCGGCGACCCGACGACATGCGCCGACGCACTGGCGATTGTCGCGCGCTACGGCATCGATTTGCCTGACAAAGCCGCGGCGCTCCTGAAGAGCGGCAAGAGCGAGACGATCAAGCCTGACGATCCGCTTCTCGCGAATGTCGAGACGCACATGATCGCAACGCCGGCGCTGGCATTGCAGGCGGCCGCGAGCGTCGCGCATGAGCACGGCATCACACCGCATATTCTCGGCGACGATCTCGAAGGCGAAGCGCGCGACGTCGGCAAAGTGCTTGGCGCCATCGCGCTTTCAGTCGCGCGCAACGGCGAGCCGTTCCGCGCGCCGTGCGTTTTGTTGTCCGGCGGCGAGACGACGGTGACGGTGCGTGGCTCTGGCCGCGGCGGACGCAATGTCGAGTTTTTGTTGTCGCTCGCACTGACATTAAAGGGTCAGAGCGGCATTTACGCGCTCGCTGGTGATACCGACGGCGTCGATGGCCTCGAAGAAATCGCCGGCGCTTATATCGCGCCCGACACGCTTGAACGCGCATTCGCGCGCGGCATGCGGCCGATGGACTCGCTTGCCAACAATGACGGACACGGATTCTTCGAAGCGCTCGGCGATGGCATCGTCACCGGCCCGACATTGACCAACGTCAATGATTTCAGGGCGATTTTGATTTCGTAGCGGTGAACGGCGTTAGCTGTCATTCCCGCGAAAGCGGGAATCCAGGAGCCGCTGCACCATTGTCTAGATTCCCAATCGCGCTTCGCGCGTCGGAATGACACGGCGGCGTCATGTACAAATTTAATGTTCCCGCGGGTTGACTTTTCCTGAATATAATCCTAGAAACACGTCGTCCCCGCCCACATGAGGGCCTTTCTAGAGTGGTCTTGAAAGTGCGGGTGGGGAGCGGCGCCTGCGGCGTGGGGTGAACCTGATCCCGTGCCTCGGGAGGCTCTTGCAAACCGGTGACGTACGTCGAAAGACGTGCGGCGCGGAGTAACCCGCCCGTCCGGCAATACGACCGGTCCGCGGCTCAGATCGCTTAAGCAGGCTTGAGGTGGCTCACAAAGCCAAACCACGCCCGCGAAGATGCGGGAAGCAAGGGACATAAATCGCCGCACATGGGCGCCGGGCGACCGGCACTTAAAAATTAGGATCGGCAGCTCGGCGCCCGTGTCCTCTTGGATTTCTCTGGCGCCGCAAGCGCAACAAGGATGACGCGCGCCATCCTTCTCCCCTTGCGGGAGAGGGGGAGCCAACGACTTCACTTCGGAACCTCAAATCGCCTCACGCCAACGTGTTTGCGGGCCCTCTTCCATCTCCGGCCGATTTACCCCATGTCACCCGAAATTCGCGAGGACACACTGTCATGACCGCATCGACGAAAAAATCTCACGCCTCCAAGGTCGCACGAGGCGCACTTGTCGCCGGACTGCTGCTTGGCGGCGCGACGCTGGCAGAAGCAGCCGAATCCGCTGTCGCACTGCCGCCGCCCGCGCAAACCGCGCCCGAATCGAGCGGCTTGCAGAAGGTCGTTCTCGCCGGCGGATGCTTTTGGGGCGTGCAGGGCGTGTTCCAGCACATGAAGGGCGTGACGTCGGCGGTGTCGGGTTACGCCGGCGGATCTCCCGATCAAGCAAATTACAGCGCCGTCAGCGCCGGGCGCACCGGCCACGCCGAATCGGTCGAGGTCACCTTCGATCCACACGTCGTGAGCTACGGACAGATTTTGCAGGTGTTCTTCTCGGTCGCGCACGATCCGACTGAGCTCGATCGGCAAGGGCCGGATGTCGGATCGCAATATCGATCCGAGGTGTTCGCCGCAAACGAGACGCAGGCGAACTTCACGAAGGACTATGTCGCGCAACTCGATAAAGCCGGCGCGTTTCGCCGGAAGATCGTGACGAAGATCGAGCCGCTGAAGACGTTTTCTGCCGCCGAAGCCTACCACCAGGATTATCTGGTGCAGCATCCGCATCAGCCCTACATCGTCTTCAACGACTTGCCGAAGATCGAGAACCTGAAGCGCCTCTATCCCGATCTTTATCGCGCGACGCCGAAGCTGGTCGCGGACGGCA
>JAFAVH010000252.1 GCA_019242655.1 Methylobacteriaceae bacterium | reverse complement strand
GCGAGCTTGCTTACCGGCTCGCCGCGCTCGAAACATTGGCGATAGAGCGTCTGCCCGCGCGCGACCTCGACCTCGGTGCGCGCCGAGAGCGCGTTGACGACGGAGACGCCGACGCCATGCAGGCCGCCCGACGTCTGGTACGCGCCGGAATCGAACTTCCCGCCGGCATGCAGCATGGTCATGATGACTTCGAGTGCCGACTTCTTCGGAAATTTGGGGTGCGGGTCGACCGGCATGCCGCGGCCGTTGTCGTAGACGGAGACCCAGCCGCCGAGTTCCACACTCACCTCGATGAACGTCGCATGCCCGGCGACCGCCTCGTCCATCGCATTGTCGATGACCTCGGCAAAGAGATGGTGGAGCGCCGTTTCGTCGGTGCCGCCAATGTACATTCCGGGGCGGCGCCGGACCGGCTCGAGCCCCTCCAGGACCTCGATCGAGGCCGCGGTATAGCCGCTCTCGCCGGGCGTTCCGTTGAGACGAGCAGGGGCGGCTCGTGACGAAGGGGGGGCGCCTACGGGCTTGCGCGCCGCCGCACCGAAGAGATCGCCGCCCTTAGCCATACGCCGCGTCACCTTATGATTCGCCTGTCCAATGATACGCGAGATTGCGGCGCCCATCGCAGCCAAGGGCCAACATTTCCTCTCGGCCGTTACGAGCCCTTAAGCCGCTTCACATAGGCTCTCGGCATGCCTTTCGCCAAAGAGCCGCTGACGATCGTGCTCTGCCTTGACCATGGCTTCGTGTCGGGCGGGCAGGCCAAGGTTGCCTTGGACAGCGCGGTCGGTCTGAAACAAGCCGGCCACCGCCCGATCGTTTTCGCCGCTGCGGGGCCCGTAGACGACGCCCTTGCCGCTGCGCGCGTCGAGGTCATCTGTCTCGGGCAAAGCGATCTTCTTGGCAATGCATCGCGTGTTGCCGCGATGGTGCAGGGGACCTGGAACAAACCGGCCGCCGACGCGCTTGCGGATCTCCTCGCCCGCCTGCCACCCGATCGCACGATCGTACATGTTCATGCCTGGGCCAAAGCGCTGTCGCCGTCGATCGCATTGCCCATTGCGCGGTCGGGTCTCCCGGCCGTCTACACGATCCACGAATATTTCCTCTTCTGTCCGAATGGCGGCTACTACAACTATCGGCGCGGCCATATCTGCCCGCTGGAGCCGCTTTCTGCCGCTTGCTGGGCGACGCATTGCGACTTGCGCAGCTACCCGCGAAAACTCTGGCGCAACGCGCGGCTGACGCTGGCGCGCGATGTCGCGCACCTCCCCGACGTCTTCTCGGATTACATCGCGATCTCAAGATTTCAGCTCGATGTTGTCGGCCAGCGATTGCCGCTGGGTTGCCGGACACACCTTATTTCCAATCCGATCGACGTACCGAATCTTGGGCGGAAGCTTTCGCCGGCGCAAGGCGACGTGACCTTTGTCGGGCGTATTTCGGCGGAGAAGGGGCCGTTACTGTTTGCGGAAGCAGCGCGACGCGCTGGCATCATCCCGACTTATGTCGGCGACGGGCCGGCGGCTGCCGAGTTGCGCGCGCAATATCCGGAGGCACGGGTTCTCGGCTGGCACAGCGGACCGGCGGTACGCGAGGCGATCCGTGCGGCACGCGCGCTGGTCTTTCCCTCGCTTTGGTACGAAGGCCAGCCCTTGACCGTTCTCGAAGCGAAGGGCCTCGGCACGCCGGTCATCGTCGCCGACATGTGCGCCGGCCGCGAGGAGATCGAAGACGGCGTCTCGGGTCTGTGGTTCAAAGGCGGCGACGTCGATAGTCTCGCACATGCGCTAAACGCGATCGCAGATGATGATCTGGTGACGCGTCTTTCGGCGGCCGCTTATGCGAGCTTCTGGTCCGATCCGCCGAGCCTGCAGACACATATCGAGCGTATCACTTCTGTCTATTCTTCGATGCTCGCGCATAACTCCGCTTGCGAGGTGAACGCTGCGCTGCAGCAAGCCGCGGAATGAATCTGTGACATAGAAACAGCGGCCCAAAATTATTGCGATTTTGGTGCTTTTGGTAGGAACGGATTGGCTCAGCTTGCATTACGATAGCGACTATCCCTTGGGATGAGCCGCACGATGACGCGCAGGCGATACACGATCCTCTCCCTATCCCACGCAGCGGAGGCGGCTGGATTCGCCACGGCTTGCAGTTTGGAGCCGGCCGAGCCGACCTCTTCTCCTCGCCTCACGCGACGGATCGCGGAGAAGGTTTCGAGCCGGATCGAAGGCTTGCGTTCCGTGCTGGCGTCGATCTCCGTTCTTTAAATCTTTTCTTTAAATCTTTCCAACCCAACTGAGCCTTTCAGCGCGGGCTCGTGGCGCCTGAAAACCTCTGCGGCCTAATCGCGCTTGAAACTGTTGCGCCAAAGCCGCACCTCAGAAGAACCTGAGCCGTGGCGCCTTAATCACGGCGCATTTGCCGCGGTTTTGCCGCATTCGAGTCGCGTGCTGTGCCAAAGCGAAGCTTGCGCCCGCCTGAGGCGCTAAGAACGCAATAATAAAATTGCGCCAAGCTTACGCGAATGCGCCCTGTGCAATGGGCGCCGTGGAGGGGGCAAGATGCGCGTGAGGCTGTCGTGTCAGTGGCTTAGCCGCGAATCCAGCACCGCTTCCGCTCCTCCATTTTTCTTCCCCGCCAATCCACGCCTAATCCTATCCGGCCTCGCCGCGCTGACGCTCGCAGGCTGCGCAGCCCAGCCGCAGCGTTATGCCGGCAATAGTATCGACCCGCGCTATGGGGTGGCTGCAAGCCCGCGCGTCGTGGCGGAAGGCGAGATCGTGCCGCGTGGCGGCGGCATGTACATGGTCGGCAAGCCATACACGGTCGGCGGCATCACCTATTATCCGAGCGAGCGAACGCATGTCGCCGTTGGGCTTGCTTCCTACTACGGGACGGCGTTCCACGGTCGCCGAACCGCAAATGGCGAAGTCTTCGATCGTGAGTCGATCTCGGCCGCCCATCCGACGATGCCGCTGCCGAGCTACGCGCGGGTGACCAACCTGCGCAATCAAAGCTCCATCATCGTGCGCGTGAACGACCGCGGCCCGTATCACCCAGGACGTATCATGGACGTATCCGAGCGCGTCGCCGAGGCGCTCGAGTTCAGACGGGTCGGGACAGCAAAAGTGAAGGTCGAATATATCGGCCGCGCCGGACTCGGCGGCTCCGACGACCACAAGCTTTATGCGACGCTTCGGCGTGACGGCGGCCCGGCAGGCTTCGGCCCGGCGATGGTCGCCGGACGGGCTTCGAATACGCGTACCGCCGACCTGCCGCAGAACGCCGCGCAGCCCGAAAGCCGTGAAGAGCAGGTGGCCGAAATCACGGCGCCCCCGCCGCAGCGGCAACAGGCGCAGTTGCAGCTGGCAAGCGCTCCGCTCCCGCCGGCGCGCCCCTTCGATCTTGGCACAATACCCGGCGCGGGCGTGCCGATTGCACCGCTGCCCCCGCATCGCGCAACGTTGGCAGCACTGCACTGAAGCAGCGGGATGCCCGCGCTTTAACCCAAGACCTACGAATGTTGCTGCCGATTTGATGCATTTCGGCTAAG
>JAFAVH010000244.1 GCA_019242655.1 Methylobacteriaceae bacterium | reverse complement strand
TACGATCGCCTCGCCCATCGCTTTGGTGGAGACGGTTTGCGTCGCGTCGCCCTTGATGTCCGGCGTTCGTAATCCTTGCGCGAGGGCACCAGCGATGGCCTGCTCGATTTTGTCCGCGGCGTCTGCCAGACCAAACGAATAACGCAGCGTCATCGCGAAAGAGCCGATCATCGCGACCGGATTGGCGAGGCCGCGCCCCGCAATGTCGGGCGCCGAGCCGTGCACAGGCTCGTAGAGCGCTTTGCGCTTGCCGCTCTTCGCATCGATTTCGCCGAGGGAAGCGGAGGGCAGCATCCCAAGCGAACCCGTCAGCATGGCGGCGACGTCGGACAGCATGTCGCCGAAAAGATTGTCGGTGACGATCACGTCGAATTGTTTCGGCCAGCGCACGAGCTGCATGCCAAGCGCGTCGGCGAGCTGATGTTCGAGGGTAACGTCGGAATAATCGCGTTTATGCAGCGCGCTGATCACCTCGTGCCAGAGCACGCCCGACTTCATCACATTGCGCTTTTCCGATGAAGTAACCTTATTATTTCGTTTCCGCGCCAACTCGAAGGCGACGCGGCCGATCCGCTCGATCTCGTAGGTGTCGTAAACCTGCGTATCGATGGCGCGCTTCTGCCCGTTGCCGAGATCGCGAATTTCCTTGGGCTCGCCGAAATAGACGCCGCCGGTGAGCTCGCGCACGATCATGATGTCGAGATTTTCGACGACGTCCCGCTTTAACGACGACGCATCGGCGAGCGCGGGGTAGCAGATCGCCGGACGCAGATTGGCAAAGAGCGCGAGCTCCTTGCGCAAGCGCAGGAGGCCCGCCTCGGGCCGCACATCATACGGCACGTCCGCCCATTTCGGTCCGCCGACCGCGCCGAGCAGCACGGCGTCCGCCGCACGCGCCAGCGCCATGTCGGCATCGCTGATCGCTTGGCCATGCGCATCATAGGCGCAACCGCCGACGAGACCGTGCTCGAACTCGAATTGCGCCAGGCCGGTGCGCGCCAACGCCGCGGCGACCTTTTCCACTTCCGCCATGACTTCGGGGCCGATGCCGTCGCCAGGCAGAAGGAGAAGCTTGTATGAGGTCACAGTTGCGCGACTCCGGTTCGATGCCAGCAAAAATTCACGATGTCGCGATTAGCCTTCGGTGGCGCGGGATACAACCCTCGATTCCACCGTTCTCATTTCTGCGGCCGCATAACTTGTTAACGACCGGCTGGCACCCCTAAACGCCTGCCGCGACGGATCAAATGGCGATGGACGTCCAGCCTCGACCTTATTCCCTGCCGCCCGACAAGGAGCCGCGCCTGAAGACCCTATCCGAGTACGGATTTCTGAACACGCCGCCGGAGGAAGATTTTGACCGCCTCACCCAATTGGCGGCGCGGCTATTCGATGTTCCGGTATCGCTTGTCACGCTCGTCGGCGATCGAGTGCAGTTCCCAAAGTCGGGGACGGGCGTCGACATCTGTGAGACGGGTCGTGAGTTGTCGTTCTGCACCTATTCGATCTTGGACGACAGCGTCCTCATCGTCCCCGACGCGACGAAAGATGCACGGTTTAGCGGCGACCCGCTTGTAGTGGGCCCGCCACACCTCCGTTTCTATGCCGGTGCACCGTTGAAATCGCCTTTGGGCTACAACGTCGGCGCACTATGCCTGATCGATACCAAGCCTCGCGAAGACTTCAGCGAAAACGATCGAAAAACCCTGGGGGATCTCGCGATCCTTGTAGTCGAACGCATGAAAACGCGGCGCCTGGAGCGGGTCAATCAGGATTCGCAAAGACGTTTTCAAAACATCGCCGCGACGTCGCCAGACGCGATGATCTTCACTAGCGCCTCAGGCAAGATCATCTTCTGGAATGCGGCCGCGGGGCGCCTTTTTCAGTATACGCCAGCGGAGGCCATCGGTCAGAACATCGATATCATCATCCCACCTCACATAAAGAAAGTGCGCGACCTCGCAAAGCAGATAAAAGAACGCGGTGGAGTCGAGACAATCCTAAATCGCACTATCGAGATAATAGTGGCCCGCAAAGATGGCTCGGAATTCCCGATCGAATTTTCTCTCGCGACGTGGCAGGAGAAGGGATACGCGACGTACGGCGCGATCATACGAGACATCACGGAGCGTAAGGCGCACGAAAGGGAGCTCGACCGGATTGCACGTTACGACAAGTTGACGGGACTGCCGAACCGAATGCTGTTGCTGGAAATACTCCGCAAGGCAATTCGCAACAAATCCGCCGCGACGGTTCTGATCGTCGGCGTCGATCGTTTCCGTCATGTGAACAGCACACTTGGACGCAGCGCCGCCGACGAAGTTCTGGCGAACGTGTCGAAGCGGATCGCAGAATGCGCTCGGCGCGAGGATACGGTTGCCCGCTTCGGCGGTGACAAGTTTGCGATCCTCCTGCCGAATATGGCCGATCCCTGCGAGCTTGATCGCATCTGCGCCGACGTTCTTAGCTCAGTCGAAAAACCTATGCAGATTGGCGGCGAGCAAATCAACGTCGGTGCATCTATCGGGATATCGATTGCCCCGGCCCACGGTGATGACGCCGATGATCTTACTGCGCATGCGGAACTTGCGCTGCACCAGGCGAAGGCAGATGGCGGACATACACGCCGGATATTCCTGCCCGGTTTGCACGAAGCCGCTCTCGCGCACCGTTCGACCGAAGCGCAATTGCGCGACGCCGTTGCAAACCACGAGCTGGAGCTCTTTTATCAGCCGCAAGTCAGATTGCCTGATGCATCCGTCGTTGGCGCGGAAGCGCTTCTGCGCTGGAACCATCCCCAACGAGGCCTCTTGTCTCCAGCCGCTTTCATGGCAGTCCTCGAAAGGAGCCCGCTGGCTGCGACCGTTGGCGCGTGGACGATCAGGACGGCGTGCAAACAGCTCGCAGCTTGGCGAAGGCAGAGCATCATGGATATGCGTATTAGCGTGAACCTCTTTGCCGCCCAGTTCCGAACCGGCGATCTCGTACGCATCGTTCAGGAAACATTGACGCAGGAAAATCTGCCGCCGAATGTGCTCGAGCTCGAGATCACCGAAAACATCATCTCCAGCAAGACGAGACGATGCTCGCCACGCTGCGCGAGCTCAACCAACTTGGTGTCGGTGTTGCGCTCGACGATTACGGAACCGGCTATGCTTCATTGACGCATCTTAAGCGCTATCCCCTCACCCGGCTTAAGATCGACCAATCCTTCGTGCGGAGCGCCGCAACAAACCGGGAGGATAAAGCGATCGTTCGCGCCATCGCTTATCTCGGCAAGACATTCGGGCTTGAGACGACCGCGGAGGGTGTCGAGACGCCCGAACTGCATGCCATGGTTTGCAACAAGGGCTGCAACGAAGCGCAGGGCTATCTCTATGGCAAGCCGATGCCCGCGGAGGCATTCGGCCGCCAGTTCATTACGCGCGGCATGGTAGCGGCGCAAAGAGAGCGCGCCGCTATCTGAACCGCGCCTTGCGCCCGCAACAGTCGAAGCTTACGCCGCGAGCTGGCGCAAGACGTAATGCAGGATCCCGCCGTTCTTGAAGTATTCGAGCTCGTCAAGCGTATCGATGCGGCAGAGGAGCGGCACGTTCTGCTTTCTGCCGCCGGCGAAGGTGATCTCCGCCGAAAGCTTTTGCCGCGGCCGCAGGCCTTCGCTGAGGCCGTGGATCGTCACCTGCTCGTCGCCTTTCAAGCCGAGTGTCGACCACGTCGTTCCTTCCTCGAACGTGCAGGGCAGGACCCCCATGCCGACGAGATTGGAGCGATGAATGCGCTCGAAGCTTTCGGTGATGACGGCGCGCACGCCGAGAAGACGCGTGCCTTTCGCCGCCCAGTCGCGCGAGGAGCCGTTGCCGTATTCGGCGCCGGCGATGACGACCAGCGGCACGCCTTCGGCCTGATACTTCATCGCGGCGTCGTAGATCGGCATCTGCTCGCCGTCCGGCCAATGGCGCGTCAGGCCGCCTTCTGGAATCGAGCCGTCGCTCCGCTTCAGCATGTGGTTCTTGATGCGGATATTGGCGAACGTGCCGCGCATCATCACTTCGTGATTGC
>JAFAVH010000226.1 GCA_019242655.1 Methylobacteriaceae bacterium | reverse complement strand
CGCCAGCCCCAGCTCTGCAAGTCGCTCGCCGAAAGGCTCACCGACAGAATGAGCCCGAACAATGAGCCGAGTAGATTGCTGACGCCCTGACTCGAAAACTGGAAGCTCGAGAGCAAACCTTTGCGCTCTGCATCGTGCTCGACAAGGAAAGCGGTGGAGCTGCCGAACTCGCCGCCGACCGAAAAGCCCTGCATCAGCCGCGCGCATAAAATGCCGATCGGCGCGGCAATGCCGATCGTGTTGTAGTTCGGCAGGAACGCCATGACGAACGTGCCGACCATCATCAGCATGATGGAGACAAGCAGCGAAGCTTTGCGCCCGGCTTTGTCGGCATACGCGCCAAGAACGATCGCGCCGACCGGCCGCACCAGATAAGAGACGCCGAACGTGCCGAAGGCGAGCAAGAGCGACACCGCATCGCTGCCGGACGGGAAGAATTCCTTCGATATCTGCACGGCGAAATAGCCGTA
Source organism: Methylobacteriaceae bacterium (assembly GCA_019242655.1). GTDB lineage: Bacteria > Pseudomonadota > Alphaproteobacteria > Rhizobiales > Beijerinckiaceae > JAFASC01. The sequence goes on along the minus strand of JAFAVH010000226.1, from coordinate 3,862 downwards.
GGCGGTGAGATCGAACCATTCGAGCGCGTTGCCGATCGAAGCGGCGAGCACGAGCCGCGTCGTGTCGCGCCGGGAATGCGGCGACGCGCGGGGTGACGCTGTTTCAGAAGCCGTGCTAATCGCGCGCATGCTCGAAGGGCTCCCGCCAAACGACGCGACGCATATCATGCGCCTTACCTGCAACGAAGCCGACGCGCGTGCAGTTGCAGACCTGATCGTCGAGACGTTCGACCCGGCGCAAACGGCAGCGTCCGCTTTCGAGAAGGAGAAAAGTGCCTCGCCAAGCGCGGGGCAGTGGCTTGTCGAGGTTTACTTTGGCTCCGAGCCGGATCAGGCGGCGGTTCGCGAGTTGGTTGGCGTCGCGGCCGGCCACGCCGCCGCGCAGGCGATCACTTTCGATCGCGTCGAACGCGCCGATTGGATCAGCGCTTCGCTTGCGGGTTTCGATCCCGTTCGCGCCGGGCGCTTTCTCGTCATCGGCAGCCACGCACGCGACGCGGCGCGGGCGAACGATATCGTCATCGAGATCGAAGCGGCGCTCGCCTTCGGCACCGGTCATCACGGGACGACAAGCGGCTGCCTTTTCGCGCTCGATCGGCTCGCCCGGCGAGAGCGGCCGCGACGCATCCTCGACATCGGCACGGGCAGCGGAATCCTGGCGATCGCGGCCGCCAAGCGTTGGAAGCAGAAGGTGATCGCGAGCGATCTCGATCCTGTCGCGGTCGCGACTGCGCGCAGCAATGCCGTCCGCAACGGCGCTGGGCCTTACGTCCGTCCGGTGCAAGCGAGCGGCACGCGTCACCCCGCGCTTGCCGGCTCTCACGACTTGATCCTCGCCAACATTCTTGCCCGGCCGCTGAAGCGGCTCGCCGGCGAGATTGCCCGGGCGGCCAGCCCGGGCGGGATTTTGGTGCTCTCAGGATTGCTTGCGCGAGACGTTCCCGGGGTGGCCTCGGTCTATCGGGCGCACGGGTTTGGACTGATCCGGTGCGACCTGCGCGAAGGTTGGTCAACTCTTATGTTTCGTCGTCAGCGGCGATAAACCAACGCGCGGACTCGAGCCAAAAAAGTGTGTTGGCAAGCCGCTTTCGGGCGTTTTTTTGGCGCTTTTACGGCGAAAGCGCAAAAGCTCAGCTTCTTATCAGCTAAGCCTTTGACAACACAATCGAATACCTGCGCGACCAGCTTGGCTATTGGTGTGGGATGAAAACCACAACCCATTGAAAAACTTGGAGTCTTGAGTCGATTTGCACTGGACTGTGTCCCGTGGTCGATGAGGGCTGAGGCTGAGCAGTTCGGAAATCAACCGCGCGCTCAAGCCTGACGTGAGGGGTATCATTTATGCCCAGCCCATCAGCTCGCCGCCGCATCAGAAAGCCGCTCGAGCCTTTCAGCCCGAAAGAGACGCGACTTCTCAGCAACGCCTTCAACCGCGCCTGGGCCGAGGCCGTTCAGCGCGGCCAGCGCGTCAGCGACGAACGCGCGGCCCGCGAGCGCATCGCGCGCGCGATCATCGACAGCGCACATACCGGCGAGCGCGATCCAGCGGCGCTCGAGCAAGCCGGACTTGCCTGCGCCGGTTTCTGAGACACGGCCGGCCTAAGCGCGCCGGCCGTTCGCAATCCATTCGTCGCGCAACTCGCGCTTCAACACCTTGCCGATCGCGCTGCGCGGCAGCGCGTCGACGACCTCGACGGCATTGACCCTTTGCGTTTTGCCGAGCCGGCTATTCGTCCATTCGCGCAATGCCTCGGCTGAGATGTTGCTGCCGGCGCGAAACACGACATAGGCGACCGGCGTTTCGCCCCACGCCTCCGACGGCACGCCGATGACGCTCGCTTCCGCCACGTCCGGATGCGAGGCAATCACCGCTTCGAGATCGCTCGGATAAATGTTGAAGCCGCCCGAAATGATCATGTCCTTGCGGCGGTCCATCAATTGCAGAAATCCGTCTGCGTCGAAGCGGCCGACATCGCCGGTGCGAATGAAGCGCTTGCCGGTCTTATCGCGCCATTCGGCCTCGGCGGTCTTGCTCGGCTGATTGTGGTAGCCGTTCATCATCCCCGCCGAATGGCCGACGACTTCGCCGACCTCGCCGGCCGCGACCTCGCGACCGTTCTCGTCGATCAAGCGAATGTCGTGACCCTCCGACGGACGCCCGACCGTGTGCAATTTATCGGGAAATTCGTGCGCGGCGAGGATGCACGTGCCGCCGCCTTCAGTCATCCCGTAATATTCGACGAGACCGCCCGGCCAGCGTTTCAAGATGTCGGATTTCAGCACGGCATTGAACGGCGCGCTTGTCGAGAATTTCATGCGGAAGCTCGACAGGTCGTGCTTGCCGAAATCCGGCAGCGTCATGATGCGGCTATACTGCACGGGAACGAGCATCGCGTGCGTGGCACGATGCTTTTCCGCGAGATCGATAAATTTCGATGCGTCGAATTTGCTCATGAGCACGGCGGTGCCGCCGAGCGCCAACGTTGGAAAGAAGCTGACCAGCGTCGTGTTGGAATAGAGCGGTGTCGAGATGATCGAGACCGCATCCGGGCCATAGCCGAAAAGATTGGCGCGTCGCACATGCTGCCAGCGCATGCCATGCGATTGCACGATGCCTTTCGGCACGCCCGTCGTGCCAGAGGAGTAGATGATGTTGAAGGGCCACGAAGGCTCGATCTGCACGGGCTTCGGCTTTGCGCTCTCAGGCATCAGCCATTCCGCAAATGGTTTACCGCCGGCACTGCCATCGAGCGTGACGCGCGTAACCTTTGCATCGACCTCGCGCAGCACCGGCTCGGTCGACGCATCGAAGAACAAGAGCGGACTGCCGCAATCCGCCACCATTACGGCGAGACTTTCCGGCGTGGAGGACGGTGCGAGCGGCGAGACGGCGATGCCGGCACGCAATGCACCAAGAAAGAGCGCCGCATATTCGATGGAAGACGACGCGCAGGCGGCTATCGCGCTCTGCGGTGCGATGTGGGCGCATTGCAAGGTGGTCGCGATGCGATCACACAACACATCGAATTCGCGATACGTGACCTGCCGCGCTTCGTCCACGAGCACAATCCGATCCGGCGCCTCCTCCGCATGATAGCGCACGAGATCGGGAATGGTGCCAAAATCCTGTTCGAGTTTTTGTTCAAGCGACATATCTGATCCGGTAAGGTGCGCCAGGAGCCGTTGCTTGCATTCGGCCTTGCGCAATATCGCAGAATGGACAGGATGGAACAATGAATGAAACGGTGAGAACCGCGCAGTTCGCCGAGGCTCTCGCCGAACCGCAGAGCCTCGGCCTTTCCGCCTCGGGACTCGATCGCCTGCGCCGTGTTCTTCGCCGCGAGATCGATGAAAAGCGCCTGCCAGGCGCGGTCGCGATGATCGCGCGGAAGGGAGAGCTCGGCTTTCTCGAAGCATTCGGCGTGCAAGACCCGGCTAGTGGCACGCGCATGCAGACCGATTCTATCTTCCGCATCTATTCGATGACGAAGCCGGTCGTCTCTGTCGCGGTGATGATGCTGGTCGAGGAGGGGCAGATCCTCCTGGCCGATCCGCTGTCGAAATACGTGCCCGCCTTTGCCGATCCGAAGGTCGCGGTAGAGCGCGAGGATGGGCGGCTCGATCTTATTCCGGCGGAGCGGCCGATCACGATCCAGGATCTTCTGCGCCACACGTCCGGCCTGACATACGAGTTCGTCGAGGGCGGCGCCGTGCAGCGCATGTACATGGAAAGGGGTCTTGCGAGCCCAAACCAGACCAATGCCGATCAAGTGGAACGGCTGGCTAGCGTGCCGTTATTCAATCAACCCGGCCGCCAATGGGATTACAGCCGCTCGACCGACGTGCTCGGGCGTATCATCGA
>JAFAVH010000171.1 GCA_019242655.1 Methylobacteriaceae bacterium | reverse complement strand
GAGCTGTGAAATCAGCAGCAGCGTGAAAATCTGGCTGGAGAAGTATTTGGCCTCCTCGGGGCCTTGCGTCTGCAGTGCGCGAGAATATGCCGGCACATAGGCTGAGTTGAACGCGCCTTCGCCGAATATGGCGCGGAAATGGTTTGGCAAGCGAAACGCGATGACGAAGGCGTCGGCAATGAGGCCCGCGCCGAGGACCGCGCCAAGAAGAATATCGCGAAAGAAGCCGGTGACGCGGGAGGCGATGGTCCAGCCGCCGACAGTGAAAAGGCTTCGCAGCATCTACGGCTCAGACCTGCGTTTCGCCGTGCTTGACGAGATCTCTTTCATGCTCGCGCTCGCCGCCGATGCGCTCGGCAACGAGATAAAGCGGCCGCCGCTTCACTTCGGCAAAAATTCGGCCGACATATTCGCCGAGAATGCCGAGGGATAGCAGCTGAATGCCCGACAAAAAGGTCACCGACACGATGAGCGATGCGAAACCAGGAACGTCGATGCCGTAAAGCAAAGTGCGAACGAGAAAGTACCCCGCCAATGACAGCGACAGGAACGAGATCGCAAATCCGATATAGGTCCATACTCTGAGCGGAATTGTCGAGAACGACATGAGCCCGTCGAGCGCGAAGCGTGTAAGCTTGCGATAAGAAAATTTAGATGTGCCGGCGGCACGCTCTGCCACATCGTACGGTACGCCGATCGACTTGAAGCCGATCCAGGCATAAAGGCCCTTGGAGAAGCGGGCGCGTTCGCGCATGCGCGCGATTGCCTCGATCGCCTGCCGGTCGAGCAGCCGGAAATCGCCCGCGCCGGGCGGCAAATTCGTTTCGCCGAAAATGTCGAAGAGATGATAGAAGCGATGCGTCAATGCGCGCCTGAGCGGCGAATCGGCATAACGGTCGCGGCGCTGCGCGAACACATTCTTATATCCTTCGCGCCACTTTACAATGAAGTCAGCGACCGTTTCGGGCGGATGCTGCAGGTCTGCGTCCATGATGATTGCCGCGCGTCCGGCGGCGTGATCAAGGCCTGCTGCGATCGCAATCTCCTTACCGAAATTGCGGCTGAACGAGACGGCGGTGATGCGACGGTCCGTCGAGTGAAGCGCGCGCAGAACGTCGACTGTATCGTCGGTCGAGCCATCGTCAATGAAGATGACCTCGAAGCTCCGCGCATTCGCTTCGAGAACGGGCAGAAGGCGCTGCAAAAGCGGCCGGATATTCTCCGACTCGTTTAAGACCGGAACAACGACGCTCAATTCCGGTTGCCGATCCTCGCGGCGATCGAGCATCGCGACCTCTAGCCCTCTATCGCGTGCAGTACGCGCATCACAGACCTTATAATCCCAGCGTCTTCGCGACCCAATGAATCATCGTATCATCATTCAAGAATTTCAGCACGTGCGATTCCATGTCCTTGTAATTACCGCCGTCAGAGACGGCCGTTGCGACGATCGCATCGCAATTGTCATTGAAGGCAATCGTCAGCGCCGACTTTTGTCGCCGGAACGATCCGACGAACAGATAAGGCCGGCTGCGGCCTTTCATCCACCCAACTTCGATCGGTCGGCCCGGTGCTGCCGCAACCTGCTTGTTCGTGAACAAGTCAAAATCCGCGAGACGCTCCAAGTCCTCATCGTCTGCAACACCCGTAGTGCAATTGCAGAAGCCAACCTTCGGACGCACGTACACGCTGATTTCGCTTCCGCAATCTCTTGCCGTGCAGGTGAAGGCCTGCCCTTGTCCCCATTGATCCATCGGAAATGGCCAATTGGTGGCGCTGAAGGGGTGCGCCCCGGCGACTGCTTGCCGGGCCGGGGCGAACGCGGCGTACACGACAGCACTTGCGCTGAAAGCGAGCAATGCGAGTGTCGGAATGAGCGCCCGTCGCATATAGGCGTTCGGCCTTCGGTTTCGCGAGGTACGATTTTGCTTTTAGCAACGCGCGCCCACGATCGGAAGACGTTCTGATGTTTCGCTTCGCGCTCTGCGCCGACGATTACGCAATCACGCCTGGCGTGAGCCGCGGCATATTGGAATTGCTCAAGGCGGGTCGTCTGACAGCCGTGTCCGTCCTGGTGACGGCGCCGGAATGGGCGAGGGCCGCCAGCGAGCTCATGCCCTTCACAGACGCGGCGGACATCGGTCTGCACCTGAACTTAACCCTTGGCGCACCGCTCGGAGCGATGCCGGCCTTGGCCCCTGGAAAGCGTTTTCCCGCGCTTGGCCGGCTGGTCCGCGCGGCGCTGCTCGGCCAACTGCCCTTGGCGGAGATTGCGGCGGAAACCGCCCGGCAGATCGACGCCTTTACCCAGCATTTCGGCCGCCCGCCCGACTATTTGGACGGCCATCAGCATGTGCATGCCTTGCCAGGCATCCGGGACGTCCTCCTGCAGACCCTGGCGGGACGCGGCCTTGCGGGCCGCCTCTGGCTCCGCGATCCCGGCGACCGGGCGCAAGGCATCCTGGGGAGGCCGTTCAGGCGCAAGGCGGCGGCGGTGGCGGCGCTGACTTCGGGCTTCGCACGCCGGGCGGCGGCCCGCGGTTTCGCGGTGAACGAAGGATTTGCGGGCTTCTCGGATTTCGCTCCCGCGCGCGACTACGCGGCGATCTTCCCCAGCTACTTGCATTCGCCCGGCCCGCGGCACCTCGTCATGTGTCATCCCGGCCATTCGGATGAGGCTCTCGCGCGCCTCGATCCTGCAACATCGAGCCGCGATGCCGAGCTCGCGTTCCTAATGTCGCCGGACTTCTCGCAAGTGCTTGCCACCAAACGGGCAGGGTTAATGCGCATCTCTGAGGCGCCGCAATCTCATTAAGGGCGGCTTAAGCGGAAGCCTCTAAGCTTACGCGCTGATGGGTCGCTCGCCGTGACCGCGCCCGCGCCGAGTTCGGGAATGACGTTCCTCACCGAAAAAGCCTCCGTGCCGCTTCGGCTCGGCAGCCCGGGTAGCACTAAGCCGCGCTCACGCGCCGCATCGCTGCAGCGGATCCTCGTCGCTGTTGTGACGTGCGTCGTTGGCGTGGTGCTGGCCTGCGTCATCGCCGCGGCGGCTTTACACGATTCCAGCCGCGCGCATCAGGACCTGCAGGATCGCGCGGTGCTTTCGCTCGATCTGGTTTCCCTGCCGCTTGGCGATGCCGTGGCGCGTCAAGACAAGAACCTCGTCGGCCGACTGCTTTCAGGTCTTGCAACGAACGACGATTTCATCAGCGCGACCATCATCGGTCTTGACGGCAGAATGGTCGACCACGCCGCAACGAAACTCGATCAGCGCATTCCGACGGCGTCCGATCTGAAACAGCTCACCACCGCTCTCGGCGAAACAATGCCGCCGAGCCGCCGGCTCGACATTGCTTTCGACCGCGTGGTCGCGTTCTTGCAGCCGCTTTACGCCGACGACGGCCGCACGATCGCGACATTGTTTGCGCGCTTCTCGACCGACCGTGCGATCGGCGATTATATGCGCAGCACCGTCTACGACGCGGTCGCGGGATTATTGGTGCTGGTTACCGTTGCGCTGCTTCTTCACGTGCTCGTCGCACGCGTCACCGCACCGCTTACGCAGCTGACCGAAGCGATCCACAGCCTCGGGGCGGGAAACCTGTCTGTCGCCGTGCCCGGATGCGAGCGCAAGGACGAAATCGGCGCTCTGGCGCGCACGGTGCAATATTTCCGTGAGAGTCTCGCCGATCGCCAGGTCTTGCAGAGGGACGTCGAACAGCAGCGCACCGATGCCGAGGCCCGCCGTGCTCAACTCGAAACCCTGATCACGGATTTTCGGCTCGCCGTCCGCGAGGCGTTGCATGAGGTAGATCTTCATTCCGATCAGATGACGCTTGCGGCAGACAGTCTTAAGACGATCGCGAAAGAGAGTAGTCATCGCGCGCAAGCGGTGGCGGCGTCGACTTCGGAAGCTTCCTCAAACGTCAATACGGTTGCACGCGCCGCCGAAGAGCTCTCGGCATCGATTTCGGAAATCGAAAGTCAGGTGATACGCACGCGAGGCGTCGTGGTCGATGCATCGCGCGTGACCGCGCAGACGACGCAGGCGATCGGCGGTTTGGCGGAAAAGGCCAACGAGATCGGTGAGATTGTCGGCCTCATTCAGGCGATAGCGGCGCAGACGAATTTGCTCGCATTGAATGCTACGATCGAGGCTGCGCGCGCCGGCGATGCCGGCCGCGGTTTTGCCGTCGTTGCTCAGGAGGTGAAGTCGCTCGCCGGTCAGACCGCGAAAGCGACCGAACGGATTGCCGAACATGTCGAAGCGATCCAGAACGCGACCTCCGGTGCGGTCGAAGCAATTCGCTCCATTTCCTCGACGATGGAGCAGGCCGAAGGCTTTACCGCAGGGATCGCAGTCGCAGTGGAAGAACAGGCGGCCGCGACAAACGAAATTTCGCGCAGCGTCACAGAGGCGGCGCTCGGGACGCAATCCGCCGCGCGTCACATGGAAGGCTTGAAGCTCGCGGTCGGCGAAACCGATCAATCGGCCGCGCAGGTTCACCAAGCGGCGACCGACGTGACGCAGCAGAGCAAGAACCTCAACGAGACGGTCGAGACCTTCCTTTTGGGGGTCGCCGCCGCGTGACGCGGCGGCTTTGGCGAGCGCGACCCCGCTAGCGGGCTTCGCTCAGCATCTTCTCGACGTGTTCCCAGTTCACGAGATGGTCGAGGAATGCTTTCAAATAATCCGGCCGGCGGTTGCGATAATCGATGTAGTAGGAATGCTCCCAAACATCGACGCCGAGAATGGGCTTGGCGCCATGCACAAGCGGGTTCTCTCCGTTCGGCGTTTTCATGATCTCGACCTTGCCGTTCTTCACCGCAAGCCACGCCCAGCCGGATCCGAATTGCGAGACGCCCGCCTGGACGAAATCCTCTTTGAACTTGTCGATCGAGCCGACGCCGTCGACGATCGCTTTTTCGACTGCACCCGGCAGCTTGCCGCCGCCGCCATTCGGCTTCATCCACTTCCAGAAATGGATATGGTTGTAATGCTGGCCGGCATTGTTGAAGAGCGGTTGGTTCTTGCCGTACGACCCTTTGACGACATCTTCGACCGATTTGCCCTCGAATTCGGTGCCTTTCATCAGGTTATTGCCTGTCGTGACATAGGCTTGATGATGCTTGTCGTGATGAAATTCGAGCGTCTCCTTCGACATGTAAGGCTGAAGCGCGTCATAGGCGTAGGGCAGGGGCGGCAGCTCAAACGGCATTACTGGTCTCCTCGCAGGATTTCTTTATCGGTCCAAAGACATATAGGCAGGTTCAGCGCGCCGCGGAGGCTCGCCGTAGCCGGACGCGACCGCATAACTAGAGGCAGCTTGCAGGCTCCGCAACATTCGTGTCTGCTGGTCAACCGACACGTTATAGAGCGTGGAGTTCGGCCGTGAATGGTCGCGCATTGGCCAACGCCGGCGTTTTTGGCCTTGGCATCATTCTGATCGTCGGTGGCGGCTGGGCGATCTGGTATGGCTCCGGTTACATCCAACTCGAATTGGGCTGGACTTCTGTCATCGCGGGTTCCATTGCGGCCACAGGCGGTGTGCTGACGCTCGCGGTGGGCTTTGTTCTCCAGCGCGTTGATGCGCTGCATCGCGTTCTCTCGCGCTCCGGCGGCCTTGCAGAGACAACGGCGCGACCCGCCGACGCGTTCTCTGCCGAGGAGCCCGCATACGCGCCGATGCCACTCGGCATCGAGAGCGCGCCGCTGGTCGCGCATGCTCCGGAGCCGCAGCCGCAGAGGGCGCCCTATGTCGATCCAGCCTTGCAAGCCGCGGCTGCAATCAATCTCGAACTTCTGCGACACGAGGAGCATTCGGCTACAGCAGCAAGAGAACCGGAAGCGCCGGGGACGGCGCACCGAGTGATCACCGAGACCGCCGCGAGCGAGCCGCCGCCGGAGGTGATTCACGCGGCCGATCAGGGCCCGGCGGACGATATGGTCAAAGCGGCCGCCGTCGGCGACGAACCCGAGCTCGACGCGGCGATCGAAGAGCTTCTCGCCGAGGAGCGAGGGTCAAAACGAACAGTGCCTGCAGTCGAATTCCCTCCGGCCGGAGCGGAACCGGCGATGGAGCTGTCCGACTCTACACCGCCACCGCCACGTGACGCGCTCGAGAAAACATCGCAGCGTGCCGGTGGTTGGCGCGGTCTGTTCTCGCGCAAAGACCGGCGCGGGGGGACACCATCGTCTGGGGAGCAGACGGTCATTTACGCCGCGCCGGATCGGGAAGAGCAAACGGCGCCTGAGCCTGCACTTTTCGCCGAAACGGTGTTGCCAACACCCGCTCCGGCACCTGCTCCCGGCCTTCAGGCAGATGCGATTCCGCGTACCGGGGACGATTGGTTCGACCGCGCCTTGTCGGGGCTCGACGAAGTACCCGAGTCCTACGAAAAGTTAGCCTGGCGAAGCCCCGCCGAGACGGCGCCTCGCGAGCAGGAACTTGCCCGGCCCAATGTGGAGGCTCGCCTACCGGCTCAGGAAGAGGGCATAACCGGCAGCGCTCCGCCGTCTGCGGACCCCGCGGTCATGGGCCGCTATACGTCCGGCAACACGACCTATGTCATGTTTGCCGACGGCTCGATCGAGGCGGAGACACCGAACGGTGTCTTGCGGTTCGCTTCGCTCGCCGACCTCAAGGTCTACGTCGAAGGCCAATAGGGTCAGCGCGCCCGTTTCGGCACGCGGGCGGGCCAGGAGGCGATGTGATCGGGAAGATCGTCCTCGGCGACGTCCTGCTCGGCAGCACCGATCCGGCCACGTACGGACACGCCCGCTCGATGGACTGAGTCAGGATCGCCTGAGACGAGGGGATGCCACCAGGCGAGGTCGCGTCCCTCTGCGCGCAGCCGATAAGCGCAGGTCGGGGGCAGCCACGGAATCGTGCGTACCGCCTGCGGTGTCAACTTCACACAGTCCGGCACGCTCGCGCGTCTGCGCTTGTAATCGCGGCACCGGCAGGAGCCCGCTTCGAGCAACCGGCAGGCAACATCCGTATAGTGTATGCGCCCGGTATCCTCGTCCTCCAGTTTGACGAGACAGCAGCGCCCGCACCCATCGCAGAGGCGCTCCCATTCCAGGCGGCTCAAAGAGTCGAGCGGCTTTTTCCAAAACGGCAGCGCGTCGCCCGCAACCTCTGACCGCGGTGCGGCGGGCTCGGCGCCGCGCGGCTGGGAGCCGCGTGGCCTAAAGCCGCCGGCAGGCTGTCGTTTCACGGCCATGTTCCGTTGTGATACGTCGATCGAGGCATGAGCTTTGAAAGGCGAGTCGCCCCGACTTGCGGCGCGGGCAGCCAGTCGTCAAGTACGGTCGGTTAATGTTAAGATTGCCGTGGCGCGGGGCGCGGGCCGGCTAGGAGTTGAAGGTGGAGGAACAGTCCCGAGAGGACCGGGTAAAGAAGCGCCTGTCCGAGGCGCTCCTCGCGTTCGACGCCTGGGTCAACTCCGCCGTCTATAATAGCGGGCGAAGATCACGCGCCGCTTACGCGTCGTTCTCCGGCTTCATGGACCGCTTCCATGTGCGGGGCTGGCAACGGGTTGGCGTGGAAGTCGCCTGCGAGACGCTGACGCTTGGACTCGGCGGCGCGATCCTCGCTCTATTTCTGGCGACGCCAGCCTTTCAAGAAACGTCCGACGATTGGCTAAAGAAGCAGGATCTCGCCGTCACCTTCCTCGATCGCTACGGCAATGAAGTCGGCCGTCGCGGCATCAAACACGACGATTCGATCACGCTCGATCAACTGCCCGAACATTTGATCCAAGCGGTGCTCGCGACCGAGGACCGCCGCTTTTACGAACATTGGGGCATCGACGTCATCGGCACGTTCCGTGCGCTCACCGTGAACGCGCGCGCAACGAACGTGGTGCAGGGCGGCTCCTCCATCACGCAGCAGCTTGCGAAAAATCTGTTTCTATCGAACGAGCGTACGCTCAACCGCAAGATCAAAGAGGCTTATCTCGCCGTATGGCTGGAGTTCCATCTAACCAAACGTGAGATCCTCAAGCTCTATCTTGATCGCGCCTATATGGGCGGCGGGACGTTCGGTGTGCAAGCCGCAGCGGACTTCTACTTCGGCAAGAATGTCCGCGACGTGACGTTGCCGGAGGCCGCGATGCTTGCTGGTCTATTCAAGGCCCCGACGAAATTCGCGCCGCACATCAATCTGCCCGCGGCGCGCGCGCGCGCCAACGACGTGCTCAACAATCTCGTCGACGCCGGCTATATGACGCAGAGCCAGATTTTCGCGGCTTTGCGCAATCCGGCAACCCCTGTAGATCGCCACCGCGACGTCACCCCTGATTGGTATCTCGATTACGCCTACGACGAAGTGAAGAAACTCTCCGACGCCAGGAGGCTCGGCGACGACCGCGTCCTGACCGTGCGCACTGCACTCGATACCGGTCTGCAGAAACACGCGGAAAGCGTGATCGAGGATCAGCTGCGTCAGAACGGGCATGCCTACCATGCCAAACAGAGCGCAACGGTCGTCATGGATTCGCAAATCGGTGCGGTGCGGGCAATCGTGGGCGGACGTGATTACGGCGCGAGCCAGTTCAATCGCGCGACCGACGCGCTGCGCCAACCTGGCTCTTCGTTCAAGCCGTATGTCTATCTCACCGCCTTGATGAGCGGTAAATACAAGCCGACGACCGTTGTCGTCGATGGACCGGTCTGCCTCGGCAATTGGTGCCCGCGGAATTACGGCGGCAATTATTACGGAGCGATACCGCTTGTCGGCGCGTTGACGCGGTCGCTGAACACGGTTGCGGTGAAATTGTCGATCGGGATCGGCGACAGCAAGGGCGGCGACTTCCAGAAAGCGAAACAGGGACGCGCCAAGATCGTCGATACGGCGCGGCGCCTCGGCATCACCACGCCGTTGCCGGATACCGTCTCGCTGCCAATCGGTGCCGATGAAGTGACGGTCATCGATCACACCTCGGCTTACGCGGCTTTCGCCAATGGCGGCAAACGCGTTCCACCGTATGCGGTCGTGGAGATATTCAACAGCCGCGGCGAGAGCATCTACCGTCATGACCGCGATAATCCCGCGCCGAAGCAAGTGGTGCCCGCGAAAAACGTCATCGATCTCGTGTCGATGATGACGAAGGTCGTCGAAGAAGGAACGGGTAAGCGCGCGGCGCTGGGTCCGAACATACAAGTTGCCGGCAAGACCGGCACGACCAACGGCTACAAGGACGCCTGGTTCTGCGGCTATACCGGCAATTTCGCGGAATGCGTCTGGTTCGGCAACGATGACGACACGCCGATGAACAACATGACCGGCGGCTCGTTGCCGGCGCAAACCTGGCACGACATCATGGCCTATGCGCATACCGGCGTGGAACTGAAATCGCTGCCGGGAATGCCTGCCCCCCCAGCCGGCCCGGCGGTCGTCGGCGGCGGAGCGGTGGCAGAACTCGGCGCGGCGCAGCATCCGGCTCAACTTTCCCGCCGCGCATCGGATGCGATTGTCTCGATCGAAGATTTCATGCGCGTCGCTGATCGCCAGCGAGCCGCAGCAAGTGGAGCCGACGGTGTCTTTGCCGATAGCGCCGCAAGCCCCGCGCTCGGCATCGGCGTTCGGGCGACCGGTGGACGGATCGAAGTGCGCTAGTCCAACTTAGGTGCGGATCGTTTCGTGTTGGCTTTCCTGAGAGGCGGTGTCGCGGCCCTGATCGGCGTCGCGCTCGGCTTGGCTCTGACCTTCACCACGCTCGAGCGGGGGTTCGGCTTCGGCGCCGTGCGCGCGGGTCCGTGGACGGCGTGGCCGCGCGTCGGCGCAAGCGACATAGATCCATATGCGCGCGCCGTCCTCTCGCGAACCGGAGAAATTCCGCTTGCTGCTGCGCAGGGGGTCGCCTTCTATGCGCGCTCGGACGAGTCCGGTGCGGCGCTTTCCGGCGCTTGCGATTACGTCGTCACGGGCGCTGTTCCCGCCTCGCGCTTCTGGACGCTCACGCTCACCGATCCGAACGGAAGGCTCGTCGAAAACGTCGCGCATCGATACGCTTTTACATCGGCGGAGGTGCTGCGGCGCGGCGACAACTCGTTCTCGATCACTGTCGCGCCGCAGGCGCGGCCGGAGAATTGGTTGCCGAGCGATGCGCGCGGCCGCTTCGTCCTCGTGTTGAAACTCTATGATGCCGTCGCCAGCGCCTCTCCGTCCGGTCTTGCCGGCGCGACGACACCGCGCATCATGCGAGGGCGCTGCTCGTGAGGGTGATCGATCGTTTTTTCGCGGTCCTTCCGTTCGCCGCAACGATCTTTTTCGTTGCCGGTGTCGTCCACATTGTGTCCGTGCTGGCGATGCCGGCCGTTGCGCCACGGGACGCCATGACACGCCTCATCGCGGTCGCGCCGCAAGGGGATGGTGTCGTGCTGTTGCCTGCGGCGACCCCCGGTCGCGAGATCATGCCCTACGAAGATCCTTCTGTTGCGCTCGGCTTCTGCCGTTTCGACCTGTCGCGCGGGCTCTACCGGGTTCGCACGAACATCGACAGCGAGCACTTCATCGCCTTGTCGTTCCATGCGCGTTCAGGCCGCGTCTTCTACGCGACGACGGACCGGTCGGCGCTGCGAGGCAAGATCGATATAGCGATCGTCAATGCAGCGCAACTGGAGGCGCTGGAGGCAAACGATCCGGAAGATGAGCCCGCGCCCGAATTGCGGCTCGTTGCGCCGGCCGCGACGGGGTTCGTGTTGGTCCGCGCTCTGGCAGAACGGCCGAATGATCTGCCGAACGCGGAGGCGCGCGTGACGTCCGTTACCTGCGCGCCGGAGCGGGCGCCGCAGAGCTGATCGGGCGTCGATCAGCGTTCCCGGCGTCGGCGTCGTCCGCGTGGAGCGCCGTCATGATGGCTCGGAGCGGCGGGTTCAACCGTTGTTTCTGTCGCGTAGACGTAGCGCACGCCGGTGAAGAAGAGAATTTGCGCTTCTTCGCCCGCACTCCTTGCCTGCGCGCGTCTCGAACTCGCCAGGGACTGGAACGCAATGATCTCGCCCATTCGAACACTCCCCCGATTGGAAGCCGTTGCCGGGCGTGAACGCTGCCCTCCTGCCTAATACGGAGCGTGCAAGGTTAACAGTGCGTCAACAAGTTCGCGATAAATTTCCAGTGTTGCATTGTGGACGCGTAGACATGGCGAACGACATACTTTCCGGGCTTGAGGGGCTCGTCGCGCTCGGGAAAGAGGGCGGGCTGAACATGAAGCCCATCCTGCTGCGCGTCGTCACCGATCAATTCGTCTCGAAGCCGCAGCATCCCGCCGCTGACATTCGCCAATACGAAGAGCTTGCGCTGCAACTCATCCCGAAGGCCGACGTTTCGAGCACGGTCATCGTTGCCAAACATCTCGGTCCTCATCCCGAGGCGCCGCCCAGCGTCGTGGAAAGGCTTCTCGACAAAAGCCCGGAAGTCGCCGCGGCCCTGTTCGCAACCTCCGCCAAGATCGACGTCGAAAAGCTGGCGGAGCGCGCCGAGTGGGGCTCGCTTGCCGAGGCCATCGCGATCGCCGGGCGCCGGAAGCTCGATGCACGCACGGCCGCGGCTCTCGCGCGGCGTCAGGAGACGGACGTGCTTTGCGCGCTCGCCGCGAACAAAAACGCGCCGCTCGATGTGCACGCCACCTCATATCTCTTGCAGCGCGGACGCACGGACCGGGAGCTTGGCAAGGTCCTCCTGGCGCGCACCGATCTGAAGATCGACAAGAGCGCACTCTTCCTTCTCGCCAACGCCCATCAGCGTGCCGAGATGCTGACTGCCGCACGCCAAGCCGATCACGGCGCGCCGCAAAGACGCAGGCCGCAGCGCGATCTCGACGCGCTCGCCGATCTCGCCGCCGCGCAAAAATGGGGACTTTTCGTCATAGAGTTGGCCATGCGCCTCGGCTGCGATCCAAGAGGCGTGCAGGAGATCATCCGCGACAAAGCGGGCGAGCCGCTCGCCGTCGCGCTCGCCGCACTCGGCATGCAGCCGGCGGATGCGGCGCGCATCTTTTTGTCCAGCGACCCCGGCATCGCACATTCGGTCGACCGCATCCGCATGCTGACGCGAATTGCCAGCGATCTTTCCGTCAGTGCGGCGCGGTCGCTTTTGTCGGCGATGATCGGCCAGTCGCTCGCGAGCGAGCCGCCGCGCCATCGCCGCTACGAGCACGCGCCCGAAATCTCATCTCTCGCCGGTCGCGAAAACGCGCTGCGGCGCGCTGCTGCGCATCCGGCAAGGCCGCTTGCGGCGTCGGCTCGCGCGGCGCAGCAGCGCCCGTAACAGCGCCTGTCATTCGGCAAGATCGACGAAGGCGCGGCCTTCGCGATCTTCGATCTCAACGATCCAAAGATCCGGATCGAAATCGAGCTCGCGCGTCAGCCGCCGCTCCGCCTCATGCGGCTCGACCCATTCGTCGCGATGAACGCGGGCAAACACGCGGTCGACTCCGCGCTGGATGCTCTCGGCAAGCTCCGTCTGCGGCGCCGGACCGAACAAAGCCGTACGCCCGTCCAGGCAATCGATCTTCACGAAAATCGCGCCTGCTTCCGCCGCGCCGCGCCGGCGCAGAACCGCGAACGCGCCCTCGCTCGCAACGCGGCGGATCAATGCGGCAACGAAAATGTCGGCGCGTAAGCGCAAATATTCACTCGAGCGAGAGACCGGACCTCGCGGAAATCTCACGCAGGACTTTCGGCGTCAATTCGCCGCGCGGCGGCCAGCCGCGCTCGCGCTCGAACTTCTCGATCGCCTGACGCGTGGTTGCGCCCATCACGCCGTCAGGGCGTATCACATAGCCCAATTTCATCAGCGCCTTCTGCGCGATGAGGACGCGGGTCGCATCGACCGCTGAAACATTGGCGGGCGATGCGGCCGATGAAGCTGCAGGCGGGGCGCGCAGCATATCGCCGATCGCGTCGGGCGCTTTTGTCGGGAGAGGCTCGGCGTCGCGTGGAGCGGCGACGGGACGGGTTGGGATTGCGACGGGCTGCGCTGCTGGCGCAATCGCCGCCGGCGCCGCATTCATCGACAGCGGACGCGGCACCGGCTTCGGCGCGTCCTCGTGCGGCGCAATTGCAAGCGGCGGGCCGAAGAGCGGCGAGGGATGCCGCGCGCTTTGAAACGCGAGCGCATTGAGAAGGATGCCGGTCATCAAGGCGGCGAAAACCGCGCATGTGACGCTCTCGGCTGGCCGCTGCGCGAAAGGCGCGAGCATTCGCGCCGACAATCGCAGCGCCATGGACGCGCGCTTCACATCGGCGCGTGGACGCGATCTCGAACTCACGGGCATGAAGTGTGACTCGTTTACGGCGAGTGACATGTTAAGCGATCTTCGCTACTGCTTGGTTGTCGCCACGCATATTTGGCAGAGCCCGCGGCCGGCGAACGATGGTTTCGATCTTTGCCGATCCTTCGCCGCGCCGCGTCACGCTGCGGCAATTCAGCGGCAGGCGCACGCAGATGGTCGTTCCTTCGCCCGGCGCGCTCTCGACCGTGATCGTTCCACCATGCAGCCCGACAAGGCCGCGCACGACGGAGAGTCCGAGGCCGGTCCCTTCGAAATGGCGGTCGTAATTCGCGCTTGCCTGGAAGAACGGCTCGCCGAGCTGCGACAAATCTCTCGGCGCAATGCCGATGCCGGTGTCGGCGACAACGAGCTTCAGCGAATTTCCCTCAGGAATGATATCGACGCCGACACACCCGTCTTTCGGCGTGAACTTCACGGCGTTGGAGAGGAGGTTGATGAGGATCTGCTTGCACGAGCGTTTATCGGCGACGATGTCCTCGAGTGCGTGCGAGTAGCTGCGCAGGATCGTAATGCCGTCGCGCTCCGCCTTCAGCCGGATCATGTCGCAGCAGGAATCGGCGAGCGCCGGTAAGGAGAAGGCTTCCGGTGCGAGCTCGAACGCGCCGGCTTCGATCTTCGACACGTCGAGAATCGAGTTCACAACGGAGAGAAGATGCTGCCCGGACGTCTCGATGATCTGCGCGTATTCTTTGCGCTTCTCGGGACTGGCGGGGATGAGCTCATCGTTGCTCAGCATCTCGGCAAAGCCGATGATCGCGTTGAGCGGCGTGCGCAGCTCGTGGCTCACGTTGGCAAGGAACCGGTCCTTCCACAGACTCGCGCGCTCCGCTTCGGCGCGCGCTGCCTCGAGCTGCTCCTCATGATGTTTTGCGCGCGTGATATCGCGGGCAAGCGCGAGCAGCGCGCCGTCGCTTTGATCGGGCGAACGGCGGGCGCGAAATTCGATCCAGGCGAAGATCGGCTCTTCGAACCCATTCCGTGACGATCCAAGGCGGCCGGTGCGAAGCCGCAGGGTGGCGATGGCGGTTTGATCGTCCGCAAGCGCATCCGCTATGGTCTTCAGGAAAAGCGGACGATCGGCGACGTGGATACGCTCGAATAGGCCGCGGCCGATAAGATCGTGCGGCGCAAGTGCGAAGAGGTTGCGCGCTTCTTCGCTTGCCGAGAGCACGCCGCCGGCCCGGTCATGCCGAAGCACGAGGTCGCCAAGCGTGCGCGACAATGTTTCGTGCCGGCTTGCACCGATCCGTTCGCTGTGCGTCCGAATTTTTTGGCTGCGAGCCGAACTCACCGCGAGTGCCGTCACATAAGCGATCGCGGCGAGGACGATCAGCGCCGCGTCTGTCAGCGAAGCCGCTGTCTGCACCAGCGCAGGCTGAAGGAGCGAGACGATCAGGAAGGCCGCAACCGCGGCAACCGCGGCAGCTACGATCAGCGCGGCGTCAAGCGTGAACGCGGCGACGAGCGGCGCCAAAATATAGAGCGTCAGTCCCGCCGGATGGGGCCCGGGGATGGCGAGATCGAGCGTTCCCGCCAGTCCGAGAATGGCGACGATCACTATCATCTCGGCCTGACGCAAGCGGCCCGTGCGGCTGAGCAGGAGGCTCGCGGCAAGCGGCGCCTGCAGGAACAGAAACACCAATGTTTGCCAAGGCTGCGGCGCGCCGAAAAAGGCGAGGAACAACGGCGTGGCGAGAAGCGCCAGGCAGGAGACGGCGAGATGCACGAAGAGGAAACCTTCGTGGCTCGTCCGCCGGAGATCGTCTGCGGCCGCACTCGGGTGCACGAGTGCACTGACGCGGGCGGCAAGAGTCGACAACACCGACACCAAACTCTCCTGGAGCGGAACTTACGCTCGCAAATTAACCTTCTCAGCGGCCCCTTAAGTGAACCCTAAATCAGTCGGCAAACAGCGACCTTTCCGTTTGCCGGCATGCAGCATGGTTTCGCGAAAGTTGCCTTGGCCGGTCGTATTCCGATCGTAAACGAGGAGTGAATGAAACGCGTCGAGAGCGGCGCTTCGTGTTGAGCGGCCATCAAAACGCATTTGCTTAGAATTCGAACGATCGGAGTTCGAGCAGGCGTTCATGTTTTTCCTTCGCTGCGCGTTCTGGCTGACAATCGTGTTCACGTCCCTGCCGTGGCCGCAGGGCGCGAACACGCAATCGCAGAAGCTCTTGGCCGACGCGACGGCGAGCCTCATCCGCTCGGCGACCGGCGATGCCGATGTCTCGGCGCAGCACTGC
The DNA here is from genome assembly GCA_019242655.1 of Methylobacteriaceae bacterium. GTDB lineage: Bacteria > Pseudomonadota > Alphaproteobacteria > Rhizobiales > Beijerinckiaceae > JAFASC01. The sequence continues at coordinate 3,882 of JAFAVH010000171.1, read as the reverse complement.
CTTGCCGCGCCGCAGGCCTGCGCCGCGCAGGCGCGGAAAGTGCAGGCGCTGTTCGAGGCCGCCGCCAAGGGCGAGACGAAGCGCGAGCCGAAGCGCGCGGGTCTTGCTTTCCTGAAGCCGGCTTTCTGACGTCCGCCTCCGGATGTCCGCTTCCTGAAGTGTCGCTGCCGGTCCATATAGGGACCATGCAGATCCACGAGATCCTCGAAAATTTCGAGCTCCTGGACGATTGGGAGGAGCGCTACCGCTACCTGATCGAGCTCGGCCGCACGCTCGAGCCGCTGCCGGAGGAGGCGCATAACGCCGCCAACAAGGTGCAGGGTTGCGCGAGCCAGGTCTGGCTCGAGACCAAGGTCACCGGCGAGGCAGCGGCTGGCGAGCCGATCCTGCATTTCCGCGGCGACAGCGACGCGCATATCGTGCGCGGTCTCGTCGCGCTGACCCTGGCGCTCTACTCGGACCGCCCGGCGAACGAGATCGCCGGCACCGACGCGACGCCCGTCTTCGAGCGGCTCGGACTGCAGCAGCATCTGACGCCGCAGCGCTCGAACGGACTGCGCTCGATGGTCGAGCGGATCAAGGCCGAGGCGCGGGCGGCGGAGACGGCGCAGCGCGTCGCCTGAGGCATCAACCCTCGGCATCGATCTTCGGCCGGTAATCCTCGGCGCCCCAATGCAGGACTTGCTTCGCCCGCATTGGGCCGCGCGCCTCGACGGCGAGCCCGTAATGGGCGGCGAGCTGGCCGAGGGCGATACCGAGCACGACTTTGGCCGAGCGTGCCGGCCAACCATGCTCGGCCTCGACCGTCTCCAGCCCTTTCAGGAAGCCGCAGATGTCGGTGACGAGCGAGCCGAGTTCCGACCCAAGCGCGTCCAACGCTTTGTCGAGCCGCTGGCGCGCCGCGACCATGAGATCGGTGATGTGCACCCCTCTTTCGCCGAGCGCGGCGCCGCTGACCGGGGTCGACCAGTCTGACGTCACGCGCGGCTGCAGGCCGGCGAGCGTGAAATCGCTGCGGAAGCGCTCGCCTGCCGCGAAGGAGGCGGGGTCGAGCATGGCGCGGCCGTCACGGTCCTTGCGCCGCGCGAGCCAGGCGAGGGGACTTTCCGCTTCGTTGCGCTTCACCGAACCATGCGGCGCGAGCACTGCATCCTCGACCTCGCGATGCTGCGATTGGAATTGCTCGAGCGCGGGCGCGGCATTCCGCCGGAGCTTGGCGCGGCCGGCGGCGGTGATCTCAAGCACGGCCCGTCCGCTCGCTTCGCTCCAGCGCGCCAAATCCTGCGCGACAAGACGCGCGCCGGCGGCGGCGGGGAAATGCGCGGCGGCGAGGCTGATGCCTTTCCGCTTGCTGGCGATCGCGAGATGATCGGGACGCGGGATGTCCGTCGGCTTGGCGGACGCGCCAGGTTCGGCGAGCGCCTGCAAAAGGCGGCCTGTCTGCCGTTCGATGTCGGCAAATTCCACGTCCGCTTTCGGTTTGCGCGCGCTCATTGCGCAGCTCCGGCCGGAAGCAGATGAATTGCATGAAGCCGCAACGCGCTTTCGAGATAATCGAGCGCGCGGTCGAAACTTAGTCGATCGCGCGCGTCTTCGATGCGGAAGCAGGCGTGGCGCACCGTCGTGCGGTCGCGGCCAAACGCCTCACTCAAATGCGTGTAATTCAGCCCGAAGCCGACATGGGCGAGATAGATCGCGATTTGCCGCGCGCGAGCGACTCGCTGCTGTCCGCGCCCGGCGGCGATCTTCTCCAGCGGAATCGCCAATGACGCCGCGGCGGCCGCGCCGCAGAGGGCCGCATGCGGGTGCGGCGGCAGCTTTGTTGCAGAGGGAAGGGGAGGGAAGGATACGCAATTTGTCGGCATCGATTGCTCCTGAAGCGGTCTCAGGGAAGCAGGAATAAAGTCAGTTATAAAGGGATAAATACCTTTTAGCTTTACGCGCCAGCGTTATCTCGCGTTCGCAACTTCGGCTTCATTGTCATCATCGCGTTCGCTGCATAGCGCCGGCAATATCTCGTTCATAAGCTCGTCGCTGTTATCGCGTGCGCAGTTCAGTTCATCGCCGATGCACGCCTTGGCGCGACGGCAGGCGCGCGTTCGGCAGATTTTCGGCAGGCCCAGCATTTCGAGGAAGAGCCGCACGACAGGTTGCGTGCGCCCGCTTGCCCCGATCGCAGCGAGTCGCTCGCGCTGATGCGAACTGAGAGTGGGGAAGTGTGGTGCGTTCATAACGTGAGTCCTCATGCGTGTGTCACTCCTCGCAATGATGCGTGCAGGCGTGCGTGATTCTTGGGTCGCGCATCGCTGCGCGAAGAGGAGGAGACAAAAGGACACGGGCGCCGAGCGGCCGATCCTAATTTTTTAAATGCCGGTCGCCCGGCGCCACGTGTACGGCGATTTCTGACTTATCGCGCCCCGCGCTTCCATGGAGAGGCTATTCACCTCCCCATCCCCAGGGGCAAACACCCCGGACCGGTCATAGTGCCGGACGGACGGGTCACTGACCGCATGCGCTCATCGCGCACACGGCGTTTGCGAAAGCCTCCCGAGATGCGAGGTCCGGTTAAACCTTGCACCGCAGGCGCCGCTTCCCGCCCGCATCGCCGCAACCGAAACGGCAACGCCCTTGTCAGGTGGGCGGGAACGGCAAAAGACATAGGACTAAATTCACAGAATGTCAATAGCGCGCGGGTGTTGGCTCAAAGATATTTTGCATCGTCCGGCGTAAGAAGATGCCGAAGCGTTGGCGGAACCGGAAATCCGCACCCGTTTGCGTCTGCGAAGCTCACCCCTCCGGCTTTCTGATAATTGCTCGTATAAATTTCGGTGCCAATCATTTGCAGAGCGATTATGAGCGCTTGCACGGCGTCTGTACCCGACGCCGTCTTTTCCTTTTCGCCGTCCGGCCAATCAATGACGTATTTGCACGTCCAGGCCTGTTTTGTTTTTTGCGGCGAGAAGAGTTTGACGCGAATGCGCTTCGAGTCATGCTCGCCGCGCCATTCCAGAATTCGCTCAGCGATGATCATTGCGCCCCTCGACAGCATACCGATGATTCACGTCATGGCCGGACTTGATCCGACCATCCACGACAAAACCTTGACGCAAACGCGTGCCGATTTTTGCTGAAGCTATATCGCTTTCGCAAGTCTGAGCTATTTGCTTCCGTGGATGCCCGGGCCGAGCCCGGGTATGGCGATCTCGCAATAAACTTATCCCCGCTGCTTCCGCAGGCCGCAGGCTCTTCCCCTCAACAAGGGGACAGCCATGGCTCAACAGAATATTCGTCTCACCGCATACCGTGCCGTCGATGCCGTCATTGCAAAGGGATGCGCGTCTTACGATCGCGGCCGCATGCTGCCGCGCGTTCTGCCGGTCGGACCGGATGAGATCGCCGGCGCCGAGCCGGAGACGACGCGGCGCATCGTGCTCAAACTTGCGCGCGCGTTACGCATCGAACGCGCGCGCGGACGCGCCGGTCATTGGACCTACGATTTGAACCGCCACATCGGGCTCATGCAGGCGATGAAAGCCGAACAGGAGCGACTCGCTCAATGCGCCCGCGAGCGGCTCGTGCGGCGGATGCGCGATACGTGAAGGTAACACGTTCGCGTCCGGGGATGTCGCGTGTCCTGCGCCGTTACTCCCCGCGCCGGCGCTGCTGACCGAGGCCCATCTGCTTCGCCAAATTCGAGCGCGCCTTGGCGTAAGCCGGCGCGACCATCGGATAATCCGGCGGCAGGCCCCATTTCTCGCGATATTCTTCCGGCGACATGTTGTACTGCGTTCGCAAATGCCGCTTCAGCGATTTGAATTTCTTCCCGTCCTCGAGACAGATGATGTAATCGTTGTTGAGCGATTTCTTCACCGCGATCGCCGG
>JAFAVH010000390.1 GCA_019242655.1 Methylobacteriaceae bacterium | reverse complement strand
TCCTGGCAGATGGGCAGAAGCCGCAGGCTGCCGAACTCGTCCGCAGTGTTTGGCGCGACGGCGACCTCACACAGTGGCAGGAAGGCTCGATCAAGAAGAGCTTCGGCGAACTCCTCGAGAAAGCCGACTACAAGTACCGCGCGGACCGCCTGCTCTACAAGGAAGACACCGCGGGCGCACTCCGTAGTGCCCAGAGCGCCGGCGCCGACGTCGTGCTCCTCGCGAAAGCGCGAATCGCGGTGATCAACGAAGGTGCCTCCGATAAGCAAATGGCCGCCGTTCCGGCAGCGTTACAGAACGACCCCGGCTATCTATTCTCCAAAATCCAAAAACTGCGTCGCGCCAATAAGATCGACGAAGCCGTTGAGGTGCTGCTTGCAGCGCCTCGCGATCCCACGCTGATCATCAACGGCGATGAATGGTGGGTCGAGCGCCGCCTCCTTGCGCGCAAAATGCTCGACAAGGGTGACCCAAAGACCGCCTACCGCATCTGCGTTGAGAACAGCGCGCAACGCGGCGATCTGCGCGTCGAGGCGGAATTCCACGCGGGCTGGATCGCGCTACGGTTCCTGAACGATCCGTCCGCCGCCGCACGCCATTTCGCGATTGCGGCTCTCTCCGCCGAGACGCCGATCTCGCTTGCCCGCGTGGCTTACTGGCAAGGCCGCGCGGCAGAGGCGGCGGGCGAGGCGAAGACCAGCGAGGCGACGGAATTCTATCGGAAGGCGGCGGCCCATTCCGCGACCTTCTATGGTCAACTCGCGCGGGGCAGGCTCGGTCTGCCTCCCGGTCAGGTCCGAGCCGCTCCGGTCGCGGCGGAAGGCAACCAGCGACACGAGGCGGTCCGCACGATCGAGCTCCTCTATGCGATCGGCGAAAAGGAATTGGCGCTACCGCTCGTGACCGAATCGGCCCAGCGCCTGGAAGGCAGCGATCAGATCGCCGCCTTGGCCCGAATCATCGGCAGGGATCACGACGCGAAGGTGTCGCTCGCCTTCGGCAAGCTTGCCGGTCAACGCGGCATGCCGCTCGACGACCTCGCCTACCCCGTCTACGGCATTCCTGGCTATCAGCCGGTCGGCAATTCTGCGGCGCGTTCGGTCGTCTATTCCATCGCCCGACAGGAGAGCGCTTTCGATACGCGTGCTCATTCCGGGGCGGGCGCGAAAGGTCTCATGCAGATGCTGACTGCGACGGCGCGCCGGACGGCAAGCCGCGCGGGCATCGGCTTCAACGAATCGCGGCTGATGAACGATGCGTCCTTCAATGCGCAACTCGGCGCGGCTCATCTCGGCGAGCTTTTGGCCGAACAAAGCGGCTCCTACGTGCTGACATTTGCCGCCTACAATGCCGGCGGCGGGCATGTGAAGGAATGGATCGACGCCTACGGCGATCCGCGCAATCCCAAAGTCGACCCGGTGGACTGGATCGAGCGAATCCCCTTCACCGAGACCCGCAACTACGTGCAGCGGGTGATGGAGAACTTGACGGTCTACCGCGCCAGATTCGAGGAGGCGGGCCCGGCGCCCCTGCAGACAGATCTTCGAACGGTCGAAGCAAAGCTCTGATCTGAAACGACTCACGGGCTATCGACAAAGAAAAACCCCGGCGCTGAGCGCCGGGGTTCTTTGTTTCGGACCGTCTGATCTTGGATCAGAAGGCGCGCTGAACGCGCAGGCGGCCTTCGTAGACATTCGACGTTGACGAGAAGGTCGGCAGACCCTGCAGCGCCAGGAAGATGTCGTTGGCCATGCCGAACGGCTTGTCGGTGATGCCGCGGGTATACATGAACTCGGCACCGATATCGAAGCCCGTGACCGGCGTCCAGACGAGGTTGGCGCCAGCGCGGAGTTCCTTGTAGTTCGGAACACCGAGCACGTTGCCGAGCGTCGGAGTATTCACGTCCGCGTTGTAACGGACGATCATCGCCGAGCCGTAGAAGCTCGAGCTCCAGGTCGGCAGCCAGTAGTGCTTATAGGCCGCGACGAGGGCTCCGCCCTGCTGCTTCTCGCACTTGTTGAGGAGCGTCCACACGCAGTCGCTGAAGGTCGCCTCGGCCCACTTGTTGGTCGACGGCGTAGCCGCGAGGCCGTTGCCGTAGTTGAGCGAGGAGGCCCAGAAGCCGCCCGTGTAAGCAAGGGTGTTGCCGGTGATGTAGCCGATAGCACCATGCTCGTAGGTCGCCTGGAGGTACAGAGTGTCACCCGGGGCGATCCAGGGCATGTTGACCTTGACGCCGGCCTGCAC